>DASVGM010000120.1:0-7142 GCA_036379555.1 Pirellulales bacterium
TTCGGTATGGAATCTCAACTCATTATCGTAATGTTAAAGTCGGGCATTGTGCGCAGGCCAGCCCTAGACCACGCCAAGTCCCCATCAACCCCCACCATGCTAGTTATAGACGGTGATCCGATCATGATAGTATCATTTTCGATACAAGGCGATTCCGAAAATGCCGCGTCACTTAAGAGAAGAGGTGGGGTGGTATCACTAACTGCAATTCATTAGGAGAAGTGGCAATGAAGAAATCGGTGCGCCCAGCGTTCACGTTAGTCGAGTTATTGGTCGTCATCGCGATCATCGGGATACTGGTCGCCCTCTTGCTTCCGGCGGTGCAAGCGGCGCGTGAAGCGGCCCGTCGAACACAGTGCGTCAATAATCTTAAGCAATTCGGCATCGCTCTTCAGAACTACCACGATGCCAACAAGAAACTTCCCTACCTCACCATCGGCTGGAACAATGTCGGTCCTTATATTGGTACAATCGTATCTCTCTTGCCCTATATGGAGCAGCAAGCAATCTGGACTCAAGTCAGTTCGGGCGGTAGCTACGGCGGAGTCTCGTATGGGCCGTTTGGCGCGGAAGGCTATAATACAAGTTTCGTGCCTTATACCACGCAGATATCCGCGTTTGTATGTCCTTCGGACTCCGCGGCTAACAAGCACTCCGCCGGGCAAGTGGGACGCAGGAGCTATAATTTCAGCATTGCCGACCTGACGGGTTGGTGGGGCGATACGGGGCTTAATCGCGGGCCGTTCCTCGCGTATTATTGCGGCTCACCCAATAGCTTCGCGTCGATCACGGATGGATTGAGCAATACCATCGCCATGAGTGAGCGCTGCGTACCGAACAAAAGCGGAATGCAAGTTCAAGGCGGCATAGCCATTCTTCCGACCGCCGTGGCAGGGAACTCCGCCAGTAATTCTCCCGCCAACCGCCCGATCACCTGTTTGGCGGCTGTCGCAGCGAACGAGTTATTCTCGTCTAGCACGTCCACGGCGCTTTGGGGCGACGGGTGTTTCAGTATGGGGTGGGCCGGGCGAGCGGTGTTCAGCACAATTCTGCCGCCGAACGGTCCTTCTTGCGCCCACCAAGGTGACGACTGGAATGGCGATATGTGGACTGCGAGTAGTTACCATCCCGGCGGCGTCAACGTGTTGCGATGCGATGCATCGACCTCGTTCGTCACGAACGACGTCAACACAGGCAATCTGGCGGTTGGCAGCGCGCTGGTCGGTCCTTCAACGTACGGAATTTGGGGCGCGTTAGGAACAATTGACGGTAGTGAGGAAATGAACGCGCCGTAGGCGCCCGTGTTGCTTCGCCTTGTTCAACGCCGATTCGAGGCCGGCATGCTGGTGTAGGCAAGGGCGCCTACCTGCCGGCGCTCAGATGGCCCCGAAAGAACAGTTCTTTTGTGCGGTCGTAACAGTCCCGCCGTCAGCAGGGCCGGTCGCCGCGCCATAACTTCTTGTTTGGCGCTCGAAGCACCGGATGAGCCTCTTATTACGGTGTGAACATGCTGTCACAACATAAGCGCGTTGCTACTTGACTAATTACTAATGTATATGCAATACACTTCCACTAAAGTACTTACAAACCAATAGGTTCCAACATGCGTTTTCTTGTTTCTCTCTTTGTGTCGGGAATCATCGCCGCGATGGGCTGCGGCGCGAATCCGGGGTTGAAGGGCGGTGTCCCGGTGACGGGCACCGTCACCTACCAAGGGCAGCCTGTCGAGGGCGCGACGGTGGTTTTCCGCTCCGACACCGGGATGACCGCCGCCGCCGGCCGAACAGACGCCACCGGCCATTTCCAATTGGCATCACAGGCGGCCGGGGACGGCGCCATGCCGGGTTCCTACCATGTCGGCGTCTCAAAGGTTGATGTGGTTGCAGGCACGATCACAGCGGAGGAAGCGGCGAAAAACTTCAAAAAGGGCCCACTGCCAGAGTCCCCGCCAAAAGATTTGTTGCCTAAAAAATACAAGCTGGATCAATCCGAATTAACGGCTGATGTGACCGTCGGCGGTCCCAACAGTTTTACTTTCGACCTTACCGATTGAGCGGAAAACTTGGGCCGCTGGTCTTCATATCTTGTCCTTCGTTACTTCGTGCCGCTGTATACCACTGCCACGGCCAGACCTCTCACGAAGTCGGCTACGGGCCGGTGGGCAACGCCGGTTAGCGTTTCATCAAGGTTTCGTCCATGTTTAACAGAACATTGCCCACGACCGTCCAGGCGGCCAGCTCCGCGACGTTGGTGCCGGCCGGCGCGGGACCGAGCGGATCGGTGGCGAGTTTTTGAGCCTCCGCGGCGTGCTCGGTAAAACGGGCCAACGCCTGCTCATATAGCCGCACCAGCCGCGCCAACTCTTCGCTTTGCGGCGGCCGCGCCACGCACAGCCGAAAGCCCAAGGCCGCGCGGTCTTGCGCCGCCGGGCCGGCGGACGAAACCATGCGCCGAGCCAGCGCCTGCGATGCCTCGACATAGACCGGATCGTTCAACGTCACCAACGCTTGCAAAGGCGTGTTCGTGCGCACGCGGCGCACGGTGCAGACCTCGCGGTTCGGGGCGTCGAACGTGGCCATCGATGGATAAGGATTGGAACGCCGCCAGGTGGTGTAGAGACCGCGGCGATAGCGGTCTTCGCCCGCGCTGGTCTGCCAATCGATGCCGCCGCCGAAAGCCGCGCTCAAGCCGATCGAAGGTTGCGGCGGTTTGACCGGCGGACCATACATTTTGTCGCTCAGTAAGCCAGCCACGGCCAGAGCCTGGTCGCGCACCATCTCGGCCGACAAGCGAAACCGCGGTCCACGGGCCAACAGCCGGTTGTCTGGATCGCGCACGTCCAAATCCGCGGTGACACGTGACGATTGCCGATAGGCCGCCGAAGTCACCAGCAGCTTCACAAACGCCTTCATATCCCACTTCAGCCGCATCAGCTCCGTCGCCAGCCAATCGAGCAGTTCCGGGTGAAACGGCAAATCGCCCTGCGAGCCAAATTCCTCGCTGCTAGACACAATGCCAATGCCGAACAACTGCTCCCAATAACGATTGGCGATCACTCGTGCCGTCAGCGGATTGTTTTCGTCCATCAGCCAACGCGCCAACGCCAGCCTGTTGCGAGGCAGACCCTCCGGCAGCGGCGGAAACGCGGCCGGCGTTCCCTCCGTCACCGTCTGCCCCAAATCGAGAAAGTTGCCGCGGTGCTGAATCTGCGTCTTGCGGCGATTCGCTTCGGGCAACTCGCGCATGATCGGCACCGTGTCCGGCTTCATGTCGGCAAGCTGCTTGTCGAGCGCGGCCGCGCCGGCGCGAGCCGCGTCCAGTTCCGGAGCGATCGACAGGTAATGTCGCGTGACAAGCTGTTGCTGCTCGGCGGTTCGCGTCTCGGCCTTAATTCGCAACGCATCAAGGATTGGCCGCGGCGTGCGGGCCAACTCGGCCGCACGCTCATCGCCGGTGACCGAGATCCGGAATCGCCCTAACGTGTGATTGGCGAACTGTGATGCCTGCTCGATGGTGAGAATCAGCTTCGCGCTGGCTTTCAGTTCCAGCGGCGAGCGCGTAACCAAAGTCAGCGTGTGCGGTTGGCCGGTCTGGCCGCCGATGGCCCAGCCGGCTTTCTGGGGATCTTTGTTGTCGAGCACGTTGGCCGCGTCGAACATGGGTTGGCTGTAATCGGCCACCGCGACCGCCAGTTCGATCGTTTGCGGCCCACCGATCGAAAACTCGACGCTCGGCTGGGGCGCGTCGATACGATCGCGGCTGAAAATCGGCTCGCGTCGCTCATTCAACACGATCAGCCGAAAACCCGCCAGTCGGCTCTCCAGGGCGTTGTCGGTGCGGTTGAAAACCACCACGCGGTCAAGCGGCTGCGCGCTCTTCAGATCGACCTCCCACCAGGGGTTTTCGGAAGTGTTCGTGTGCGTGGTCGATTTGGCGTCGGTGTAGCGGCCGTCGGTATTGCCATCAATTGCCAGTTGAGCCGGGCCGTCAAAGGCGACGCTGCTCTGTGAAGCCTCGCCCGCCAAAGCAATGTTCGTCTCGCCGTGAAACACTTGCACCTCGGCCAACGAGAGAATCTTGTCCTTGCCCGGCAACTCGATGCGAACGTAGCGACCGCTCACCGCCTGACCCTGCGGCGGCTCGACGGCCGCGGCGACGCGAGTGATCACGAAGTTCCCGGAGGCGTGGCCCGGCCCTTTGCCGTCCAGCGAGTCGTCGGTCAGCGCGTCAATTTGAATGGCCCGTAACGTGCCGGGTTGCGGCGAGGCTTCGATCGTATACGTATCGTTGGCCGCCCCGGCGGCGACCTGAACCGCGCCGTCGGCGGCGATGATTGTCTTCGCGCCGGCCTGCGATCGCACCGTCGCCGGCGTGAGCGCCTGCGGTTGGAGATCGAGCGGAAACGCCGCTTCCCAACGCTTCTGCGCCGCCAGCAGTTCAGGCGTTTCCGTGCGCAGGGTCTCGTGCAGTTTGTCCAACTCTTGCCGCCACCGCTCGCGCCGGCGTTGCTGTTCGTCGCTGTAGACCGACAGCAGCGGCGATTCATCGCGGCGGTCGGCGTCGTCGCTGTTGTTGAAGAAAGCAAAAAAGCGGAAGTATTCTTCCTGCGAGATCGGATCGTATTTATGGTTGTGGCATTGAGCGCAGGCGATGGTCGTGCCCATCCAGACCGCCATCGTGGTGTTCACGCGATCAACGACCGCCACGTTGCGAAATTCCTCGTCGTTGGTGCCGCCCTCGTTGTTGGTCAGCGTGTTACGATGAAACGCGGTGGCGACGAGTTGTTCTTCGGTCGGATTCGGCAACAGGTCGCCGGCGATCTGTTCGACGGTAAACCGGTCGAACGGCTTGTTGGCGTTGAGCGAGCGAATGACATAATCGCGAAAGAGCCAGATCGTGCGCGGCGGGTCGTCGGCGTAACCGGCGGAGTCGGCATAGCGCGCCAGATCGAGCCACATGCGCGACCAATGCTCGCCATACGCCGGGCGATCGAGCAAGCGATCGACCAGTTGTTCGTAGGCCAGCGGATCTTGGTCGCTCGCGAAAGCGTCCACCTCGGCGAGCGTGGGCGGCAAGCCGGTCAGGTCGAGCGAAAGACGGCGAATGAGGGCATAGCGATCGGCTGCGGGTGATGGCTGCAAACCCTCACGCTCCAGTCGTGCCAGAATAAAACGGTCAATCGCGCCGCGTGGCCAAGCGGCGTCGGATACAGCCGGCAAAGCGGGCCGCACCGGTTTGACGTAAGACCAATGGCCCGCGTAGTGGGCCCCCTCGCGAATCCATTGCGTCAGAATCTCAATTTCCCGCGAGCTCAGCTTTCGACCACTTGCGGCGGGCGGCATCACTTCATCGGGATCGCTCGAAGTGATGCGGGCGATGAGCGCGCTTTGCTCCGGTTGGCCGGGCACAATCGCTGCGTGGCCGCCCAGGTCGGCGGACGCGCCTGCCGGCGTATCGAGTCGCAAACCATCGCTGCCGCCTTTTCGTTCCGCGGGGTCTGGCCCGTGGCATTTGTAACAGACGTTCGAGAGGATCGGCTTCACGTCGCGGTTAAAGTCGATCTTGGGCGCCGCCGAGGCGGATCCCGCAAGCAGCAAGCAGCAAGGCAAGAGAATAAACGATCGCATAGGCGGGCAAAATGCAGTGGGGGCCGTGCGCGATTCGCGGTCAAGGAGGATGGCCTTCCCAGGCCGTCCCGTATCTTCGCGACGGGCCAGGAAGCCCATCCTCCCCGCATCTCGCACGGCTACTGAGTATAACCGCTTTCAGCGCATTCCGCCATCGGCCGGCACGTGCGGCACAAAGTCGCCGACGGCCTGGCCGCGAACGACCGTGAAGTGGAGATTTCCTTCCGCCCGGCTGACTTCAGGCAAAAGCACCTCGTCAATTTGCTCGATGACAGCGGTGATTTGATCGTCGCCGATCGCCTGATCCAAGATACAGAGCGTGGCGGCCACACCGCCGTTGGGCAGATAATGCAGATCGAGCGCCGCCGCACTCTCAGTGCCATTGACCGCCAGCAGAAAGCGCTCGGAAGAGGCCGTGCGAATGGTCCGAATGAAACTAAATGATGGCATTTTGCTTTTTCCCTAACGTGGCATTTCCTAAACCCTGAACCCTGAACCCTGAACCCTGAACCCCGACACTCGTTCCGCGTCGTCGGCCAGCAGATCACATCTCCAAAACCGACGCCCACGCCAACGCGACGCAAACGCTGGTCGCTGCTACCAGGGCGACCAACGCCAAAACGCAGCCGGTCGCCCCCTTGTTGCCGCTCGTGTTATACCGCAAGCCGGTGCCGGGCACGCTGAGCGACGTATACCGACGGCCGCGTGCGTTGACACCCGTGCGAAACCCCTTTCCGCCGATCGAATAGCCGATGCCTGACTTGCTGATGTTGATTCTGAACGGGCCAAAGTTGGCGCTTTTTCGGTATGACCATCCCATGATTGTCCTCTCAATGCACAAGGCAAAGTTTCGCGGAAATGGAGAACGGTGATTCTAGCTCAACGTGAACGCCGGTAAGCGAACAATCTCGCCGCCCTTCAACGCCGACTCATGCGCGCAAATGCCAACACACGTCCAATTGGCTGATTGCACCGCGTTGGGATATGGATCGCGGCCTTGCGTCAGCGCGGAAACAAACTCATGGACCAGGTGCGGATGCGAGCCGCCATGTCCGGCGCCCTGCACGAACGACAGATGCTGGTGCTCGCCCGCGTCGTAAACGCCGCCGGTGGTGAAGCGGCGGATCGGTTCGGGCAAAAGATGCGCGTAGTCGGGCACCTTGACGCGCCGCGGAATCTCCGGCTCAGGCTTCTTGGCCGTGTGAAGCACCGGTTCCTCGCCCTCGATCAGCGGCCACTCGAACGCTTGTTTCGTGCCGTAGACGTCAAAGCTTTCGCGATATTGCCGGGCTGTGTCAAACAGCGAGCGATAAATACGGGCCGTCAGGTCGCTGTCGCGAAACTTGATGTGTGTGGTTTCCACCGCGAAGGGCGACTTGTAGTTGCCGATCAGTTCCTCGCGAATCGTGCCCGAACCAAAGCAAGAGACATACTCCGCTTCGGCCTTGGTCAGCGCCAGGCAGGGGCCGACGCAGTGCGTGGCATAGTGCATGGGCGGCAGGCCGGGCCAGTAGT
>DASVGM010000121.1:0-10237 GCA_036379555.1 Pirellulales bacterium
TATACTGGCGATGCCATGAACGGAAGCAACGGAGACAAGTAGGGTTTCCCGCTCGCTCCACGGCAAACAAAAGCGACGATCAATCGCGCGCCTCAGGTCTCGGTACCGAGTCAAAACCGCCACAGTTGCCGGTGGCGATCCGCGACGATTCAATCGTACCGCCCCGAACTTCCGCTACGATCGGCCCGGCCGGTCGTTACCGTCGCCAGAGTGGGGCGCGGCATATTGCCGATTCGCGCAAATCGCGCGCGGTCGCGTACCGTGTTCTATGCTTGACGAAGAATCACTCTCCACCATCGTTACCTAAACTGCATGCGCCGGCTAATCATATATCTCGGAGCAGGAATGATCGCGCAGGTTGTCTGCGTGGCCATCGGCCTGTGGATACATGATCGGTTCGCGGTTTCCGCGGTCACGCGATCGGCCGAGCAAACGGCCGCGGCCGCTTTGGCCGCCGCGGCCGCCCCCTTGACCGCCGCCGCGCACGATCTCGATCTGTCGCAAGACGGCGCCATCGCCGAGCTCACGCGCCGCATGCAAGCCACGCCTCTGCCCGCGGATGGCGCGTTCCTGATGGTGGGGCTAGATTGGCGGATACGCGCCGTATACGCGCCAGGGACCGACAAGCCGCCCCACGTCGGCGAAGCGATCTCCTGGACGGTCAATCCCTTCGCCAATTCAAATCTTTACGTCGATCCGCTGGAAGGGACATTTGATTGCGGCGCCGGCCCGCAACTGGCCGTGGCATATCACCTGCCGCGTGAAAGCGGACTACTCATTGCTTACCGCCCGGCGAGCGGCCTTCGCATGCATCCGACCGAATTTGCCGGGTCGCTTCCGTTGGTGAGCCTGGTCACGTTTCTCTGGTTGAGCGGGCTATTGTCGATGTGTACGTTCATGTCGGGCAAAAAACTGCATGACGTGCTGGCGGACGATTTGGAAGAATCGGAAGACCGCGCCCGACAGCGCGAGCAGGCATTGTTACAGACGCGAGACGCCGTCATTTTCGGCCTGGCCAAGCTGGCCGAATCGCGTGATTCCGACACCGGTGAACACGTCGAACGCATCTCGCTTTATTGCCAACGGCTCTCGGCCGCGATGCGCCGGCGGCCCGCCTACCGCGAGATCGTCACGCCCGCGTTCATTCGCTTGATCGAAACCAGTTCGGTCTTGCACGACATCGGCAAAGTGGGCATCGCCGACGCCATCCTTCACAAACCGGGCCCGCTCACGCGCGCCGAGCGGCAAGAGATTCAGAAACATGCCAAGATCGGCAGCGACTGCCTGGCTGAGATCGAGCGCCGCCTGGGCGCGTCGAACTTTTTACAAATGGCCCGCGAAATCGCGCGTTGCCACCACGAACGCTGGGACGGCGGCGGCTATCCCAACGGATTAAAAGGCGGCGAGATTCCTTTGGCGGCGCGCATTGTCGCCATCGCCGACAATTACGACGCGCTGGTCTCCCGCCGGCCGTACAAAGAGCCTTTTCCGCACGAGAAGGTGGTGGCGATGATCCGCGAGGGCGCCGGCACACAGTTCGATCCCGGCCTGGTTGAAATCTTCTTGGAAATTGAGCCGGAGTTTCGCGAGATCGCCAGGCAATACGCCGCGGCGGCCAACCAGCCGCGCGCGTCCGAGCTTAGTGAAGAGCGGCCTGACACCGCGCACATCGAGCGGGAACTGGTCGAAGTTTAATGGATCTTGACAACATAACCGCACCATTTCAACGAGGAACCAAACATGCGTCGCAAAAAAATTGATCGTGGTTTGCAGCATACGCTGGAGCTGATGCTGCTGGTCGTGGTCATCGGCCTGGCCTGCTTGTATTACCAGGTGCAGGGCTACAAACTGGTCGTGCTCAATCTGTTCTATTTGCCCGTGGTGCTCTGCGCGTTCTTTCTGGGCACCTATCGAGCCGGCATCTTGGCGCTGTTTTGCGTTATCTCGGCATCGGTCGTCACGGTGAATAATCTGACGGGCTTCGCCACTCTTTTTTCACCGCTGACGATCGGGCTGATGGTTACGGTGTGGGGCGCCGTGCTGGGAATGGTGGCGATCCTGGTCGGCACGCTCAGCGACGAGCGCAAGTCGAAAACCGCCGAGTTGCACGAGGCGTATGTCGGCATGGTGGAAGTCATGTCGCGCTATTTGCAAAGCGCGAACGCTCGGCTCAAAGCGCGCTCCATTCGCGTGGCGGAGCTGAGCCAGAAGATCGCCATCGCCATGAAGTTGCCCGTCAAGGTGGTGGACGACGTGCGGATCGCCGCCTTGTTGTTTGACATTGGCAACGTGGAGGTGACGACGCGCGTCTTCCGCAAGGCGGTCGGCACGCTGGAAACCGATCCCGCGAAGTTGGAGCAACACACCTTTCGCGGCAGCGACCTGATTCACTCCCTGAGCGCGGTGCTGAGCGGGGCCAGTCCGTTGTTGGTGCATCAACACGATGTGGCGCACGATCTCAAATCGTTAAGCAACATTCCCTTGGGCACGCGCATCATCTGGGCGGTGCGGGCCTACGACGAGCTGACGAGCGAATTGCAGGCGCCCGGACGTCTGGCGCTCGATTCACGGCAGGCCTTGGCCGAGTTGCGGAGCGACGAGGGATGCGGTTACGACCGTGAAGTGATTGACGCGCTGGAGGGCGTGCTGGCCAGGGGAGACGTCGAAGAGTCCAACGAGTCGCTGGAGTACGCCGCCGGCGCGCTGGCGTAATGCGCGGCAGATGCGTCACGGCGGGGGACTGCCACGAGCGTTGTCGCCGGCGAAAACCGAAAGCAACGACGTCGCTCCATCCAAGTCGGACGGCCGCGTAATGAGCAGCGAAACGTCAAAGCGGCTGTAAGGCTCGTCGCTACGGAGCACGTGGGCCGGCTTGACGCGCAACTCGCTCACGACCTTCCGCCCTTCGCGCACGCGGTACAAAAAGAGGCTGGGGTCGTCGTTTAGTTCACGAACAAAGGCGAAGCGTGTGGCCAACAGGGCCACCAGGCGGCGGGAATCGCCGGTGGTGCCAAAGAAGGTCATCCGCTGCACTCGCTGCCGCTTGTTGAAGTAATACGTGAGCGAACCGGCCAGGTCGTCGGTGGCCGTGCCGGTGACCAACGGCACGCGATAACCTTGCAGATCGACCTCCGACAGCCCGGCGGAAACGCGCGGCCAGCGACCAAGCACCCAGGCCGTCGTGATGTCCCAGCGAAAGATGTCGGCCAGGTCGTTTTTGGTCGGCGCCTGGGCGAGCAGTTCCGGGTTGATTGGAGTTGCCGCATATTCCAAGTCGCCGGCCGCTGACACCCGTGAGCCCGTCGTCGCGCCTAGGCCCGCGGTCTTTGCCGATTTTGCCGAACCCAAGGTGGCGGAGTAAAGGTATGGCAGCCCGACCGAACCGGCCAACATCAGGGCGAACCACGAACGGCTGAACATGCACGGCCTACAAAAGGGAGAGTCGAAGCGACGGCACTTCTCTTCATCGGCCAAACAGTCGGCCCGCTTGGCCGCGGGGGCGGCTCGCCGTCGCGTCTGCTACAACCGGCGGTTCAAATCGCGTCGGCGGGCCCCGGCGGCGAACCTTCGCTCAACGTCGCGACGGCGTAATCGTCGAGATCGGCAAACTTGGCGCGCCGCTCATCACGATCGATGCCCAGCGACGCCAACATGTGCTCACAGCGCTCGGTCGCGTATTTGCGGCGAAGTTGATTTAGATAACGGGCGAATCGTTCGTCGCTCAAGGCGTCGGCGAGCTTTCCATACTGACCGACGAGGTGCGCGGCGTTATGGGCCAGGATTTCTCGTTTGCAAAGCGCGGCGACGGTGTGGCGGCCGCGTTCAGCCGCCGCCGCGCCGGCCAACAGCAAAAGTTTGTCGCGGTCCCACGGCCGATTGCGCAGCCGCGCCGCGCGAGCGAGCTCAAGGTACATTAGCAGAATGTCGTCACTGTCGTTCATCACCGCCGGATTTGCTTGTAAATGTAAGGAGTTCAAAAAGCTTCGCGAGCTTCTTTCGGCAGGCATGGTCGTCTAAACTTGCGGAATCGGATTGTATTTCGCCGTGTCCGGCATCGTCAGCCAACGGTATTGGAACGACTTTCAACCCAAGTGCTCGAACGTCGGCTGCACGGACGGCGGCGACACGAGAACCATTTTCAATGCTGCCTCCAACCAGTTCGATCAGCCGCTCCGGAGTCGTGATCCGCAAGCGCGTAACCGAGACACCGGTTTCGTTGCGATGATGGCGCAGTTCAAAATTGGCGCTTGTGATCCTTGGGCCTGGCGCTTGCCACAGGCTGCCGCTCGGAATATGCCGGAGAAGCACTTCGTCGTCGGAAATCTCATCCACGCCGTTTGTCCTAGACTTGAATTATGCCGCGAGTAGTTCGCGGATCTCTTGGAGAAGGCCGGGATGGACGACCGCTTGCGCTCCGGCCGCGAGCTTGCGGGTTTCGGTATGTCCAGTGGTTTTGTTGAGATGAAGGAAAGAGAAGGATTGGTCAGGATAAATCTCCACTTCATGCTCTGTTTCAGAGTCTTCCCATTCCACCAGAACTCCACCAGTGCGAGTCGGGCTTACGAAAACGGCGTCCGCCACCGCGCCACGCTTGTGCAACACGGCCTCAATCAGACGCACAAATTCACGAGCCAGATTGAGCACGTGCGCCTGCGGGGCAGCGGCGCCGTAGCCATCCCAGTTCTCAGCCAATGCTCGCATCGCTTCAATTTGCTCGGCCAGTGTGGCCATGCGACTTTTCCTTTATCAGCAAGTGCGGTTTGATTGTTGTGCGACCTAGTTTATCTCAGTTACGATACCGCCAGCATACGCTCCAAGGCGACCAACGACCACCGCGCCACGTCATCATCCACGCGAATCACGTTGACCGGCGTGCCGGCCGCCAGGTTTTCCAGGCTCCAACAAAGGTGCGCCAGGTCGATGCGGTACATCGTCGCGCACATGCAAACCACCGGTGAAAGAAAGTGAATCTCCTGCTCGGGATGCTCCTTCTTCAACCGCTCGACCAGATGCAATTCCGTGCCGATGGCCCATTTCGTGCCCGGCGGCGCCGACTCAACCTCGCGAATGATCTTGCCGGTCGAACCGTAAACATCAGCCTGGGCCACCACCTCGCGGCGGCACTCGGGGTGAACCAAAATGCGAATGCCCGCGAAGCGATCGCGAAACTGATCGACGTGTTCCGGGCGAAACATGGCATGCACGCTGCAATGCCCCTGCCAGAGCAGCACCTTGGCTCGCCTGAGCGCGTCTTCGCTGTTGCCGCCCAGATCATCGGCGTGCGGGCTCCAGACCGCCATTTCATCCAGCGGAATGCCCATGGCGAAGGCGGTGTTGCGACCGAGATGCTGATCGGGAAAGAACAACACGCGGCGACGGCGGCGAAAGGCCCACTCAAGCACGGCCGCCGCATTGCTCGACGTGCAGACGATGCCCTCGTGCCGGCCGCAAAAGGCTTTCAAGCTGGCCGCCGAGTTGATGTAGGTGACGGGCGTGATGTCGCCTGTATCGAGCACTTCGCCCAGTTCATCCCAGCAAGCTTCCACCTGTTCGATCATGGCCATATCGGCCATTGAGCAGCCGGCCGCCAGATCAGGCAGCACGACGGTGACACGCTCGCCGCCGCGGGCGGCGAGCTTTTCTGGGCGGTTGGCCAGAATATCGGCCGTTTCGGCCATGAAATGAACGCCGCAAAAGGCGATCGCCCGGCACTCGCCGCTCTCGGCCGCCAGCTTGCTGAGCTGATAGCTGTCTCCGCGCAGGTCGGACATGGTGATCACTTCGTCTTGCTGATAATGGTGCCCCAAAATCAGCAATCGCGGCCCCATTTCGGCCCGCACCGCGGCGATGCGGGCCTGGAGGGTTTGGTTATCGAGCGATTTGTAATCCGTGATGGGAAGTTTTCCGGCGGCCTGCCGGGCGGCAACTGTGGACATGGAGCGGTGTGAGGGAGGGAACGGAACATTTACCAATGTAGTATACACCGTTGAGCCGCCGTAGTCACACGAGTTCACTCGTCGGTGCATTCCACCTATTTGGCCATGTAAAATGAGATGCTGGCACGGCACTTCGCATTTTGTCGAACAAACGGCCGCAGGTTATAACGCAGTGATGCATTACAAACCGCCTCTTGGTAGCCGCCAGCGCCGCGCCCCACCGCGACGAAACACCGAACGTCGCCCCATGCCGGCAGTTTGGCGAATAGCCCGCATCGCCGTCCTGGCCGGCGCCTACCTGACGCTGACCGTCGCCGCCGTGCCCGCGGCCGAGCCTGAGTACGACCTGCTGATTCGCAACGGCCGCATCGTCGATGGCACGGGCAACCCGTGGTTTTACGGCGATGTCGCCGTTCGCGGCGATCGCATCGTCGCTGTCGGCCGAGTGTCCGCGGGCGAGGCGCGGCGGACGATCGACGCCGACGGCCTGGTTGTCAGTCCGGGCTTTATCGACATTCATTCGCACTCTGATTTTCTGTTACTCGAAGACGGGCATGCGGAAAGCAAAATCCGCCAAGGCGTGACGACCGAGATATTGGGCGAAGGAAATTCCGCCGGGCCGTATACCGGCAAACTTTCGTCTCCGTCCGTCGATGTGCGCGGGACGCCGAAGCACTGGACCACGCTGGGCCAATATTTTGATTTACTCGACGAGACGCGCATGGCTGTGAACGTCGCGTCCTACATCGGCCTGAATAACGTCTGGCAGTGCGTGATGGGCACGTCGTTCGCGCGTCCCACGAGCGGGCAACTGGCGGAAATGGAGCGATTGGTCGAACAGGCCATGCAGGATGGCGCGCTCGGCCTTTCCAGTCAACTGATGATGCCGCCCGGCTCGCTGGCCACGACCGACGAGATTGTGGCGCTGTGCGAAATCGCGGCGCGGCACGGCGGCATCTATTCAACTCACATTCGTAACGAAGGCGACGGCGTGTTTGAGTCGGTCAAAGAAGCCATCGAGATCGGTCGCCAGGCCAAGATCGCCGTCGATGTGATTCATCTGAAGATCGCCGATCAAAAACTTTGGAACCGTATGAACGAGATTGTCGCGCTGATTGACGACGCGCGGCGCGATGGCGTCAACGTGCAAGCCAACGTCTATCCTTACACGCGCGGCAACAACAACCTGTCGAGCATCATTCCGCCTTGGGCCCACGAAGGCGGCAAAGAACGGATGCTGGCGCGGCTGAAAGACCCAGGCGAGCGCGAGCGGATGAAAAAAGACATTCGCGAAGGCGTACCGGGCTGGTACAACCACTTTACCGCCGTGGGCGGCGACTGGAGCCGCATGCTCGTCGCCGGCGATAATCTTTACAAGGGCCTGACGATGGACCGCGTGCTTTCGCTCCGCGCGGCCAAGCGTCCGAACGCCGATCCGCTTGACGAATTGTTCGACATTCTGATTGAGCATGATGGATCGGTGAGCACGGTTTATGCGCACCACACCGAGGACGACATGAACCTGGCGCTCGCGCAACCGTGGTGCTCCATCGGTTCCGATGGTTCGGCCTATTCAATTGAAGGGCCGCTGCGCCGCGGCAATCCGCACCCGCGCAACTTTGGCACGTTTCCGCGCGTGTTGGGTGTTTATGCCCGTGAGCGCAAGCTGCTGCGGCTGGAAGACGCGGTGCGCAAAATGACCTCGCTCAACGCCGCCAAGGCAGGCCTGCGCGACCGCGGCCTGCTTCTGCCGGGCAACCATGCCGACATCACCCTCTTCGACGCCGACCGCATGCTGGACCGCTCCACCTACACTGAACCGTTCGCCTACGCTGGAGGCATCGAGTACGTGATTGTCAACGGCCGCTTGGTGCTGGAACATGGCCGGCATACGGACGCTCTGCCTGGCCGCGCCCTGAGAAAGGCCGTGTCGGTGGGCGTTAGTTCAGATGCGGAATAGCATTGGCCCTACCTTTACAGCACGGCCTGCCGCGCGTAAGCTCGGCATAAGCCTGCCGTTTGACCCTGACACTCAGCCATGAGAAATCGCCCATGCCTCAAGTCCGCTCGCCCTTGTTGCTCGGCTGCGTCATCGCCTGTATGAGCCATCCCGCAAAAGCCCAAGCCGTCGATTCCACCTCCCCGCCCGTAACTACGAAACAACCGGTGGTGGATGTTTATCACGGCGTCGATGTGCCAGACAATTATCGCTGGCTTGAAGATTGGGGTGACGCCCAAGTGCAGGCATGGTCGGCCGCGCAGAATATCCACGCCAGGGCCTATCTCGACAAACTGCCGCGGGCGGAGGCCATTCGCGCCCGGCTGACCGAGTTGGAAACCGGCGCCAGCAGCAACTATACCAGCCTGGCGCGGAGCGGCGCTCGTCTCTTCGCGCTCAAACAGCAGCCCCCTAAGCAACAACCGCTGCTCGTCTGGCTGCCGAGCGCCGACGATGCCTCAAGTGAACACGTCATCGTCGATCCCAACGAGCTTGATGCCGCCGGTCACACCGCGATCGACTGGTTCGTGCCTTCGCTCGACGGCGAACTGGTGGCGGTATCGCTTTCGGAGGGCGGCAGCGAGTCGGGCACCGTGCATGTCTACCAGGCCGCCGACGGTAAGGAGCGTGCGGACGATCGCATCCCGCGCGTGAACGGCGGCACCGCCGGCGGCAGCCTCGCTTGGGGACCGGATGGCGCCGGCTTTTATTACACGCGCTATCCCCGTGCAGGTGAACGCCCGGCGGAGGATCTCGATTTCTACATGCAGGTTTACTTTCACCAACTTGGCACGTCCACCGCTGAGGATCGCTATGAACTCGGCAAAGACTTTCCGCGCATCGCCGAGATCGAGTTGCAATCGAGCGACGACGGCCGCCGGGTGCTGGCGAGCGTGCAAAAAGGGGACGGCGGCGAGTTCATGCACCACGTTCGCTCGCCCGCGGGGTGGCGGCAAGTGACGCGCTTCGAGGATCGCGTGGTGGAAGCCGCCATCGGCCCTGATGAGGCGCTCTATCTGATTTCTCGCGCCGACGCCCCGCGCGGCAAGCTGTTGCGGCTCGCATTGAAGTCGCCGAAGCTGAGCGAGGCCAAGTGCATCGTGCCCGAAAGCGAGGTGACCATCGTCTCGCAGTTCGGCTTGAATTCGTCCTTCGTGGTGACGCCGCAGCTCGTTTATGTGCTCGATCAGGTCGGCGGGCCAAACGAAGTGCGTATTTTCGATCACGCCGGCGGTTTTCAGGGCAAGTTGCCGCTGGCCGATCTGGCGTCCGTGGGCGGCATGTTGCGCGGCGAAGGCGACGACGTGCTGTTTCAGGCCCAAACCTTCATCAGCCCGCCGGCCTGGTATCATTATTCCACCAAGGCCAAGAAGGCCGAGAAAACCGCCCTCTTGCAAACATCGCCGGCCGGGTACGAAGGCTGCGAGGTGGTGCGCGAGATGGCGACCTCCAGGGACGGCACGCGGGTGCCGGTCAATATCATCCGCCGCAAAGGGCTGAAGCTTGACGGTCGGAATCCGACGATCTTGAACGGCTATGGCGGCTATGGCATCAGTCTCGCGCCGCGGTTCTCTCCCAGCCGGCAGCTTTGGCTGGAACAGGGGGGCGTTTTCGCCATTGCCAATCTGCGCGGCGGCGGCGAGTTTGGCGACGCCTGGCACCGCGCCGGCAATCTGACCAACAAGCAAAATGTCTTCGACGATTTTTACGCCGCGGCGCGGCACTTGATTGACGCGGGTTACACGTCGTCCGAGCGTCTGGCGATCATGGGCGGCTCCAACGGCGGGCTGTTGATGGGAGCGACTTTCACGCAGCATCCTGATGTGTGCAAGGCGGTGGTATCGCACGTGGGCATTTACGACATGCTGCGCGTGGAGCAATCGCCCAACGGCGCGTTTAACGTGACGGAGTTTGGCACGGTGGCCGATAAGCGGCAGTTTGAGGCTCTGTACGCCTACTCGCCTTATCATCACGTGAAGGAGGGCGCGAAATATCCGGCGATTTTGTTTTTGACCGGCGCGAACGACCCGCGCGTCGATCCGATGCAATCGCGCAAGATGACGGCCCGCCTGCAAGCCGCGTCGCCCGGTTCGCTGACGCTATTGCGCACCAACGCCGAGGCCGGCCACGGCATCGGCAGTTCGTTGGCGCAGCGAATTGAAGAAGGGGTGGATGTTTACAGCTTTTTGTTTGAGGAGTTGGGTGTGCGGTGACTTGCTCCGCCACCGCCGGCTTTACGCCGGTGGAGCGCTGATTGACAGGCTAAACCGGGCCGCTCCACCGTAATTCTCTTCCATTTCCG
>DASVGM010000122.1:0-4800 GCA_036379555.1 Pirellulales bacterium
TATGCGAGGTGTCAAAACAGGTGTCAGCCGTATGATACCAAGCACCGGGGGAAGGTCAATAAGTGCCATAAAAAATGGCATTTGGCGGCGTAGCTCAGTTGGTTAGAGCAGCGGAATCATAATCCGCGTGTCCGGGGTTCGAGTCCCTGCGCCGCTATTGCCTCTCTCTCCCCAAAGCCCGGTTTTATGCCGGGTTTTTTTAGGTGCTTTGGTTCAGCGTGAAAAGGAGTTTCCTGTAGCGGTGGTTAGCGAGTTAAAGTAGGGACGTTGCTTGGAAATCTACTGAGGGACCATTCCCCCAGACCCCTGCGATTTATCGCATTGGCGCCGATCCGCCGAGCCGGTGTCTCAGCCTCGTGCCGGTCGTGCCAAGCCGCGAGGAAAGACGCGCGGCCGTTGCATCAGCGCTTAGGTCTTTGCTAAAATCAGCAGTTTGTCCCAAGCCGGAACTGTGCGGACTCGCTTCACCATCCGGGCAAGCCGGATGGGCCCTCATCCCTCATCCCTCATCCCTCATTATGGCCCTCACCATCGTCAAAAACGCCACCTGCACCTTTTGCGGCTGCGTGTGCGATGATATCGATCTGCACGCCAACGAAGAGCGCATTGTCGAGGCCAAGCGAGCCTGCGTGCTCGGCAAAGCCTGGTTTCTAAACCATACAGCCGAACGGCTTTATCCCGAGGCGCTCATCGACGGTCGCGAAGCCACCGTCGCCGAGGCCATCGCCGCGGCCGCAGAATTGCTCGATCGAGCGGATTTGCCGCTGGTCTATGGCATGAGCAACATCACCTGCGAGGCCCAACGCGAGGCGGTGGCCCTCGCCGAACGACTGGGAGGCGTGGTTGATAGCCACACCTCGTTGTGACACGGGCCAACAGAAATCGCCGCCCAGTTGGGTGGCAAGGTCACATGTACGCTTGGCGAAGTCAAAAACCGGGCCGATTTTATTGTCTATTGGGGCGGCAACCCGGCCGAGTGCCACCCCCGGCACTTCACCAAATACGCCCTGATGCCCAAGGGCAAGTTCGTGCCGCGCGGCCGCAAAGACCGCACCATGGTGTTGGTGGATATCCGCGAAACCAAAAGCGTCGGCGCGGCCGACATCTTCCTGCAGATCAAGCCCGGCAAAGATTTTGAGGTGCTCGCGCTGTTGCGCGCCATCGTCAAAGGCCAGCGCGTGAACGAGCGGATGGTGGCCGAAACGGGCCTTTCGCTAGAGCAGCTTCACGACTTTGTCGATCGCGCCAAGAGGGCGCGCTTTGGCGTGATGTTTTTCGGCATGGGGCTGTCGATGACGCGCGGCAAACACATGAACTCAGCCGCCATTCTCACGCTAGCGGCTGAACTGAACGCCTTTACCAAGTTTGTGGCCATGCCGATGCGCGGCCACGGCAACGTCACCGGGGCCGATGTCATCATGCGTTGGACGACCGGTTATCCGTTCGGCATCAACTTCAACCGCGGCTACCCGCGTTACAATCCCGGCGAGTTTTCCACCGTCGACCTTCTCGTGCGCGGCGACGTCGACGCCGCCTTGATTCTCGGCGCCGATCCGGGCGCCACCATGCCGCAGCCCGCCATCGACCATTTGGCGCGCGTGCCCACGATCGTGCTCGACCCCAAGGTGACGCACACCAGCCGGTTGGCGCGCGTTCACATCACGACGGCCGTGACCGGCATCAGCGCGCCGGGCACCGGCTATCGCATGGACGAAGTGCCGCTGCCGTTGCGTCCGGCCTTGAAATCGCCCTATCCAACCGACGAAGAAGTGGTTCGCCGCATTTACCAGGCGGTCTGTGAAAAGCCCGACTGGCTGGCCCACAACGGCCGCACGACAAGCCAGGTGTTTTAGCATCGGGAGAGCCGCGTCCGGAAATATCAGCCAGCGACTCGGCTTAAACGCTCTTCGGCAGCTTTCACGACCTGGCCGGACGGATCGTGACGCAGTTGTTCCAAGAGCGGTTCGGGGGTTTTCGCATTGTGGGCCACGCGCAGCCTTACCGCTTCATCGGCGTCTTGCGCGAGCCGTTCGAGGATGCTGGCCGGGCACTTCCGTTTGGCCGCCACCTCAAAACGAACCCGAGGATCGGGGTCACTTGCCAAATCAGAAAGAATCGAGACGGGCACGGTCTTGTTGCGGACGACCCATTCTTTAAACCTGGGGAACCGCCGAACGACTTCGCGCCACACGCTTTCGGGCGCTTCGTCATGTACCGCCCTCGCATCGTTCTGTTCGCGAAGCTCTATAAACTCTTGCGCTGAGGAGATCATTTGCGATCCGTTAAATCAAGGTTGATGACCGTTCCCGTTGGCCCTTTATGCTTATTATAAATATAATCGCCAAATCCGTCAGCATCGGCGATCCACACCAATCGGTTTCCGATTTGCTCATAAACCTTGAATACGCACCCACCATGCCTCGACGTATCCTTCGACCACCAGTGTCCGGTGGCATCGTGTCGCCAATAAGCGCGGCCTGCCACAACGATTCTATGCCCTGTTAACTCCCAGGGCCGTCTTTGAGCCGCCATTGGCCGTAATGATCTCCTCTTACTTGCAGTGTTCCGCCATTTTGCTCGATCAAATACCGGTCGGCAACGATTCCGGCGACCCAAGACAGCGCCGCGCCGCTCTGATAAGATACGAACCACATTCTCAGGCTGGCGTCACCTCCACAATCCGCCGTCCGCCTTCCGCCTTCCGCCTGCCGCCCCTGAACCCTGAACCCTGAACCCTGAACCCTGAACCCTCCCCATGCTCTGGCAAGTCGACATTTACACCGCCAAAGGCCAGCCCGACCTGCCGGGCAAAAGAATTACCGCCGACGCGATCGAACTGGGACTGCCCGGTGGTCTGCACGTCTGCGCCTGTCACGGCTACCTGATCGAGGGGAATCTCAGCGAGGCTGAAATCGAGCGGCTGGCCGCGGATCTGCTCTCCGACCCCGTGGTCGAGCGCCCGAAAATCGCACAGGTGGGCGACGATCAGTTGAACGTGCCGCGCGATCCGGCGCGAAAACTCGTGCATGTCTTGCCCAAGCCGGGTGTGATGGACCCTGTGGCGCAAAGCGCGAAAGCCGCCATCGCCGATTTCAACCTGGCTACCGGCGCCGTGCGCACTTACCGCAAATACTGGGTCGATGGCCTCGACGACGACCGCCAACTTGCCACGCTCTGCGCCAAGCTGTTAGCCAACGACGCCATCGAGCAAGTTATTGTCGGCCCGCTCGATCTGAAGCACCTGGAGGTCGGGTCGGAGTATCTTTTTGAGTCGGCACATGTTCCGCTCCGCAAGCTCGACGACGCCGCCCTGGAAAAACTCAGCCGCACGGGGCAGCTTTATCTCAAGTTGGAAGAGATGCGCACCATTCGCGATTATTTTCGCCAGCTTGATCGCGATCCGACCGACGCCGAACTGGAAACCATCGCTCAGACTTGGAGCGAGCATTGCAGCCACAAGACGCTCGCCGGCCGCATTCGCTATCGCGACGAGCGCGGCGAACGGCAGTTTCACAACATGCTGAAAGAAACCATTTTCGCCGCCACCGACACGGTTCGCCGGCAATTGGGCGACGAGGACTGGTGCGTGAGCGTGTTTCGCGATAACGCCGGCGTGGTGAAATTCGATGACGAGCACCACGTCGTGTTCAAGGTCGAAACGCACAATCACCCGTCGGCCTTGGAGCCTTACGGCGGCGCGAACACCGGCCTTGGCGGCGTGATTCGCGATTCGCTGGGCACGGGACTGGGCGCGCGGCCGGTTTGCAATACGAACGTCTTTTGTTTCGCTCCGCCCGATACACCCGCCGAGGCGCTGCCGCCAGGCGTTTTACATCCCAAGCGCGTGATGAAAGGCGTTGTCGCGGGCGTGCGCGATTACGGCAACCGCATGGGCATTCCCACGGTGAACGGCGCGATCTATTTCGATCCTCGTTACCTGGGCAACCCACTTGTCTTCTGCGGCACCGTGGGCGTTTTGCCGCGCGACAAAGCCGAAAAAGAACCGTTGCCGGGCGACTACATCGTGGCCGCGGGCGGACGCACCGGCCGCGACGGAATTCACGGCGCGACATTCAGTTCCGCCGAGCTGACCAGCGAGAGCGAAACGCTGTCGGGCGGCGCCGTGCAAATCGGCAACGCCATCACCGAAAAAATGCTGCTCGATGTGCTGCTGGCGGCGCGCGATCGTGGCTTGTATCACGCCATCACCGACTGCGGCGCCGGCGGTTTTTCCAGCGCCGTCGGTGAGATGGGCGAGGAGATCGGCGCCGAAGTCTGGCTCGATCGCGTGCCGCTCAAATACGAGGGACTTTCCTATACCGAAATCTGGATTTCCGAAGCCCAGGAGCGAATGGTGCTGGCCGTGCCGCCCGAAAGCTGGCCAGCCTTTTCCGAGCTGTGCGCCTCCGAAGGCGTCGAAGCGACCATCATCGGACAGTTTGTGCCGACCGGACGCTTGCAACTGAAGTACCACGAACATCAAGTGGGCGACCTCGACATGCGGTTCTTGCACCACGGTCGTCCGCCGGTGGTGCGCGAGGCCACTTACTCGCCCGTCACGCCCGCGCCGCAACCGCTGCATGAAGTTCAGGATTACACATCCACGCTCGTCAAGATTCTTGGCTCGCTGAACGTGGCGAGCAAGGAATGGGTCATTCGCCAATACGACCACGAAGTGCAAGGCGGCAGCGTGATTAAGCCGCTGGTGGGCGTGGCCAACGACGGACCAAGCGACGCCGCGGTGATGCGGCCGGTGCTCTCGTCGCGGCGCGGTATTGTCGTCGCCTGCGGGATGAATCC
>DASVGM010000123.1:0-8366 GCA_036379555.1 Pirellulales bacterium
GACGGTGGTTTCCCAATAGCGCGTGCCGTCTTCAGCGCTGACGGCGGCCACCACCACGCCCGGCTCCTGGCCGCGCCGGCGGGCGTGAATCAAGATGTTGCCGACCAGGGCCGGCCGCTCGAGGAAAATATCGCCTTCGTCCTTGGTCGAGCGTGGTTCGAGCTTACCGCGCGAAGCAAGCACGTCATACTTGGTGATGCCGTTGCCGGCGATCCAAAGCTGAGTGCCGTTTAAGAGCGGATAGCGGACCAACGGTTCGCGATCGTCGGCGGGTTTTTCCGCCACCTTGACCAGCGGGGGGCCGGGGTCGGGCGGATTGATTTCAAAACTGTAGACGCCGCCGCGGTCGGTCGCCACGACCAGCGTGCGGCCGGCCGCCTCCAGCGGCGCCAGCACGTGCCCCGACAACGGCACCGCTTCTTGAGCTTGCCGGATGTTCGCGCCGTTGGAATCGGCCATCAAAATGTGTAGCAGAGAATGGTGAACGCCCTGGTCTTCCACCACAAACACATACTGCCCGCCACTGCCGCCAAGACCCACCACCACCGGCGGCACGTGAACGCTCTCCGGCTCGTGGCCCAAATACAGAACTTCCTGGCATTGGAGCGTGCCGGTGGAAAGGGCGAACAAATTCGAGTTTTCGCCAAGCTGGTAACAAACCTGCCCGCCGGAATCGAAGGCCGGCCCCACGCGCAGCCCCTGCGGCAATTGCACGTAGCCGGGCGAATTGCCACTGTCGAGCTCGATCTTATAGAGCTTGCCTTGTTGGGTGGCCAACCAGACGTGCTCGCGGGCCACGACCGGGTGGGCGTCGAACGGTTCGCCCACGACAAAGCGCCACTTGAGCTTGCCGCCGCGCCGCTCGATACGCTGCACTTCGTGACGCTGCGAATCAACCAGCAGCAGATCGCTCTCGCCCTCAACGCCGATCGGCCGCGGCACGTAGTTCGTATCGTGGCCGACGAATCGCCGCCAGAGAATTTGCCCACTATCAGCCTCAAAAACATAGGCGGCGCCGCCGGCGAGCATCGGCACGAGTTGGCCCTTGACGCCCGGCGCGTCGCGTCCGTGCCGGTCGGCGGTGACCACTTGCGCCTCGATTGGCGATTGTTCGTCGGCGGGCGCGGCCGGCTTCGCTTCGGCGTGGAAGACCACCGAGGCTTGTTCGGCCTTGGAGAGCGAAAGCACGGCGGCGCGCAACGATTCGTCGCCGGCCAGAGTCGGGTATTGCTTCAGCAACTCCTTGCGAATCTGGTAGGCGCGTTGCGGCGCGTTATCGGCGATCGACTTTTCAATGCCGACCACCGCTTCTTTGAGCGCGGCGTCGCGGCCGATCGTACGCTTGGTCAGCTCCAACGACGCACGCACGTCGGCCAGGCGCTGTTCGGGCCGGCCCGACTTGCGAATATATTTTTCCACCAACGCCAATGTCTCTTCGGCCTGCTTGATCAGCTCCAGGTCTTGTTTTTCAGAGGCTTGCTTGGCCAGCCCCTCGGCGATTTGCGGCAACAACGCCCGCAGTTCGTCTTGCGCCTCGCCGAATTTCTCTTCGGGAGCGATCTCTTTCAAAATCTCCTTGGCGGCCGTCAGCGTTTTCGTGAAATCGCGCGAACCCTCCACCGCCTGGCGCATGCGGGCCAAACCGCGATGAACGCGGGCAGGGCCGGCTTCGGCGTGTTCGGGGAACTGCTCCAGGAACTTGTCGTACTGCGAAATGGCCTGCGTGTGCGAGCCTGATTTCCAAGCCTCTTCGGCTTTGGTGAACATTTCGTCGCCGCTGAGCCGGCCGATGCGCCACAAGAGAACTCCGATGGCGATGACGATCAGCAGCAGCCCGCCGCCGCCCAACAGCAGGAGTTTCGTATCCCAGATGCTGCGGTCGCTGCCGCCGCCGCCGACCTTCTGCCTTTGCCTTGCGCCGCGCGCCGGCTGCTCTTCCGCGTAACCGGCCTGTTCGGCCGCGTCGAAAAGATCGGCGTCCGCCTCGCCATAGCCATGATTGTTGCTCGGCGCCGGGGCATCGTTGGCCGGCGCGGCCTGGGGACGCCGAGCGGGCGCGGGGGCGGGCCGTTGCTTGGGCGTGCCCGCCCAACGCGCCGCAGGCTCTTTGGCTTGGGCCGCGGGCCGTTTTGGCTGCGCCGGCGGACGTGCCGCGCGTTCGGGCACAGCCTCCGCCGCCGCGTCGTCGAGGGGAAACAGCTCCAGGTCGTCATCCAGCTCGTCGTCAGCCGCCGCCGGAGAAGGCCGCGCGGCAGGCGCTTTGTTGGCGGGCGCTTTGGCCGGCGGCGCGTCGGAGGGATCGTCAACCAATTGCAGATCGTCATCGGCCGGCGCCGGCCGCGCGGTTTTCGCGGCGCCAGCCGCGCCGCCGGCTTTGGACAGCAGCCGCCGGCCCTGGTCGGAAGTAATGTGCTCTTTTTGCACCAACCACTTGACGGCCGTTTTGAGATCGACCGTTTGCGGCGACTTTTCCAGTCGCGCGCGCAGCTCGTCCAAAACCTCGTCGGCCACCAGGTTGCTTTGATCAATCGTATCGACTATCTGGGAGACGTCGGGCATAATCTTTCATCTAGGTCAAAAGGCGGGTATCGCCCGCCATGAGTTCATGGTGGGCAATGCCCACCCTACAATACGCCGGGCAATCCCCACCCCACAACGAACACCCCGCGTCAAAAATCATCATCGCCGCCACTGGCCAGCCGCACGTCGTCGACGCCCGCGGCCGAACCCATGTCGAGACACATCACCACGGCTTCGTGCCGAGCCTCAGGGCTGGCCATGACCAGCAGTTTCGACGGTCCTTGCGAATCGCCGCCCTTGCCCTGCCGAGCGTCTTTCAGCTTGGCCAGCAAATCTTGCGCGCTGGGAGCTTCCGAATCGTCAACCCAAATCGTGCTGTCTTTGTCGATGCGCACGATGATGTAGTCGTCGTCTTGCTCCAGCTCCTCCATCGTGCGGCTTTGCGTCGAGCTATCCGATGGATCGGGCGTGGGAATGTGAATCGACTTCTGCAAGGCGAACGCCGCTGTTACCATGAAGAAAATCAACAGCAGAAACGTGACGTCGACCATCGGCGTCATGTCGAGACCGTCGTCCTGCGGTCCCGACGGTTTGGCCGCGATCACCGGCTCTTGCTCGCCACTGGCCGGCGCCACCGCCGCCGAAGCCGTCACGCCGAGGCTCGGCACGGCATGCACGATCTCCAACTCGTCGGGCGACGGCACGGCTTGCACGGCCCCGCAACCGGAACATTCCACGTCGCGGCCGACGTATTCTTCAGGCGCCTTGAGGCGCTTGCCGCAATGGGTACAGTTAAAGCGGATCATGGCGGGTGGCTGCTATTTTGATTCCATCACGGCCAGGTTCAGGTTGACGCCTTCCACCGCGCCGGCGGCCGTGGCCACACGCGAGACATCACGATGTAAAACACCCTTCTCCGCCTTGATCAACACGTTGACCTTGCCGGTGGCCAGCCCCTCTTCAATGGCTTGGCGAATCTTGGCGTCTTGCTCCTCGTTGGCGCCGCTTAATGGCGCGCCCACCTTGCCGTCCGCCAGATAAACCTGCGCCGGTTTGCCGTCGCCGGCGTCCGCCACCGAAATAATCACGGAATCTTGAATGCTCACGCCCACGCCATATTTGGCCGGGGCCAGGTTGAGCGCCGTTTGAGCGTCGGGCGTGGACGTCACCGTGAAAAAGATCAACAGCAGAAACGTGCAGTCGATCATCGGAGTGATGTCCATCTCCGTATCTTCCACCGCCGCCTTGCGCGGCTTGATCGCCGGCTCTTCCGGATCGTCGTGCGGATTATAATGCGCTTCAAATTCGCTTGTCATACGCCTGACCGCGCCGGTTCCGGCTGCTGCTCAAAGGTTCCCTTAAACACTTCCATGAAACGCGCCAGGCCGTCGCCGACCAGGTCTTCCATCTTACGAGTGCGAATCTGCACGGAGGCCAACACCAGGCTGAGCGGAATGGCGATCGTCAGCCCGACAAACGTGGTCAGCAAGGCCAGCGAAATATCGCCGGCCAGGTGCGTGGCGTCGACTTTCTCCGCGCCGGCGAGCTTGCCGAAGGCCGCCATCATGCCCAACACCGTGCCCAGCAGCCCGAGCATGGGCGCGCTTTTGATCATCGTCACCACCCAGGTGATGCGATATTCCATTTCGGCCAGAATGTCGCGTTGAAAGCGATCGGCCACGAGTTGTTTCACTTTGCCATAGCCCAGGTCGCGGTTGTTGATGGCCAGCAAGATGAGCTGCGGAACGATGCGGGAGTCTCCTTCGCACATCTCGGCGGCGGAATCAAAATCGCCCATGTTCACGGCGTCGAGCGTGGGGTCGAGCCATTCGTTCTGGGCGTCTTCGCTCTTAAAGCGAATTTGCCCCAGCCGGCGCCAGACGACAATAATACAAAAAGCGCCCCACAAGGCGTCAAACGCCTGGAAGGCGTAGATGGAGTTGCCCGCGAATTCCACCAAATCATTCATGCAAACACCAAAATCTTACAGATAAGTCTGATCGAGGACGTAAAATTCATAACCACGGCCCTGCGGCCGCACGCGAAAACGTGTTTTGCGGACTTGCGAGGCGTCGCGCCCTTTGAAGTCATGCTCCAAGCGCAACAACAACTGTTCGAGTTCGTCGGAGTAGAATTGCAGCACGATTTTACCCGCCGCGGGAATGCCCGACTTGGCCATCAACTCGCGATCGGCCTCTTTGAGCTTTCCTTGTTTCCAGGTCATGTAGAGCCGTTTCTCCTCGCCGCTCGGCCCCGAATGAACGTCTGGCTTTGATTTCGACAGGTTTTTGGCGTAGGTCACGCGGCCGGGCCCATAAACGCCCAACTCGATCTTGAAAAAGTCGAGCTGACGAGCATACACTTCGAGCGTGTTGCCGTCGCCAAAGCTGATTTCCCAGCGCATGTGCGGAGGAATACCCGGCTTGCCGGGGCCAAAGCCATAACCCGGACGGTTGCCGGTTCCTGTTTGCTTGCCGCCGCCTTTGTTGGTGGATTCTTCTTCGCTGATGGTCGGGTCGTCGAGATCGGCCTCGCGCAGGGCGACGGCTTCGAGCACCGTTTTCAAGGTTTCTTGCAGTTCAGGCTCGGTGAGATCGCTTTCCGCGGCGATGTCCTGAGCGGTGGGCGAATCGAGCTGCATGCTTTCGCCGACAAAACCGCTCTCCATGCCGCCGCCCACCTGTTCCAGCCGCACCGGCACCGACTGCACCACGGGAAACAAAACCCGCATGCCCAGCCAGGCCATGAACAAGCAGAGGGCGATCGAGCCAAGTAAGACCAACAGCGCCAGCAGCATGCTGGCCACCTGCTCATACGCCGAAGCCTGCGACGACTGCGAGAGCTTGGCCGGGCGGCGATAGGCGCTGGCGGAACGGGCGGCCGATGACATGCGAAACCTGCTGACAGAACGGACTACGCGCCCACCATGCCGCTCGCGGTGTCATTGGAGAGTCTTAGCCCAAGGCCGGTATCGCGCCTGCCGCCGGTCCAGGGAGTAGGCTCTTAGGCAATATGCCCGACCCGCGACCGCCGTGTGGCCGCAATGAATTGAAACCTCTTCCTAAACATGAAATCTAACTTCGGCCGCTAGGAAGTGTCAAGCTGCGCCGAACGTCGGTCGTGATATTTCGGCCGTGGGAATTGAACGTCGTTCGGCGCTGGCGGCAAAGATCGCTCCGCGATAAGGGAAAGCGGCGATGAATCGCCGCACTCCAAATGTGCTACTCAGCAGGCACAATCAGAACGTGCTCGCCGCCATCGTCGGCGGAATACAGACGCAACTTCACCTCGTCCGCTTGCGAAGCAACGGCCTGGTTGAACTCCGCGGGCGTGCCGACAGAGGCGGCGCCAACGTGGCTGATGAGCTGGCCCGCGCGAAGCCCGGCCCGCCAGGCAAGGCTGCCCTCTTCGACGTCGCGCAC
The DNA here is from genome assembly GCA_036379555.1 of Pirellulales bacterium. Lineage (GTDB taxonomy): Bacteria > Planctomycetota > Planctomycetia > Pirellulales > JAICIG01 > DASSFG01. Next base: position 5,943 of record DASVGM010000123.1, read on the forward strand.
CGCCACGCACGGTGTGACAAAATCTTCTTGCGGCGCGGCGCTGGGAAAATGTCCCGGCACGGGCTTGGCGGGCAGACGCCAATCAATGGCGGCGCCGCGCCAAACGGCCGGGCGAGTCGTGTAGCTTTGCGGCAGGTCCACACGCAACTTTCGCACCACCACACGCCGCACCGTGGGCCGGGCGTCCGTCGGCCGCTCCACGGTCAAGGCCACGCTGCTGCCGGGCGGAAACTTGCTGACGTGCAAACGTAGTCCGTCGCGGTCGTAAATCGTCTGCCCATCGACGCGCGTGATGACATCGTTCGGGCGCAGGTTGGCCTTGTCGGCCGGCCCGCCTGGCACCACCCGAGCCACGATCACACCAGGCAAGCCCTGCTTCATGTCCTCGCGCAGACGGTTTTCGGGCAAGATACCCAACAAACCATATTCCACCTCCCGTCCTTCACGCAGCGTTTGAATGATGCGTAGCATGGCCTTGTCGATGGGAATGGCGTAACCGGCCGGCTGCTCAAAGCCGGAAGCGGCCGCTAGCGAAGTGGTCAGCCCCACCATCTCGCCGCGCACGTTCAACAAGGCGCCGCCGCTGGTGCCCAGGTTGAGCTTGGCGTCGGTCTGAATCAGGGTGCCGTAGTCATGTAAGTTTTTCAGGCCGTCTTCTTCGCCATAGGCGTTCGCCTTTCGCGCCAGGTTGGAGACAATGCCCCAGCTCGCGCTGGCCTGCCCGTCGCGAGCGATGCCGTAAGGGTTGCCCAAGGCAATCACGATCTGACCTTTGTGCAAGGTCGAGGCGTCGCCGAAAGTCATCGGCGGAAAGTCGCCGTTCTGCGCGGTGTCTGGCCGCAACAACTCCAAAACCGCCAGGTCGCTCATGCCGTCGCTGGCTTTGACCTTCATGGCAAACACCTTGCGGTCGCCCGGCTTGGCGATGAAGACCTTGTGGTTGGCCGTGGTCACAAAAAAATCGTTCTCCGCCGGATTCTCGCCCAGCACGTGCTTGTTGGTCAGAATCAAGCCCCGCGCGTCAATGATCACGCCCGTGGCAAATTCGCTGGCGGCGAAGTTCGGATCAAGCGGCATGCTTTCGCGACCGCCCCACGTGATCCCGCCCGGATGACTATCCATCAGGTTTGCCTGTGGCGATTCGCGCTTGCGCCTGGCGATGCTCACGACGGAGCGCTCAGCACGGGCGATGGCCCGCGACACGACGCGTTCCAGGGCTGAAATCAATTCCAGATCGGCGGCCGCCTGAGCGTCGTCGGTCTGCGCGGCCGCCGGCGCCTGCTGCGCCTGCAGCGGTGCATTGAAGCAGGTGAAGATCAGGCAGAAGGCAATCCAGCGCGAACAAGACGCGCTGTTTTGCCTTCCGCCTTCGACTTCTTGCTGTTTACATTGAATCATGGTCGTCCGCTTTGCTGAATTCTATCGTATAGTACCGACCGGCGAATCGCCACGCACGACAGCAAAGCCCGATGCCACATTCTTTGCGGATTATTCCGAGCTTGCAGAATCGTTGTCGCCGGCATCGCCGGCAGACACGGCCACCGCGCCGCTGGCGAGCACCTTTTCTCGCAGTTCTTCGGTGAAGGCGGGGTTTTCTTCCAGGTAGGTCCGAGCACGCTCCCGCCCTTGGCCGAGCTGCAGGTCGCCATAGCGAAACCAAGTGCCCGACCGCACGATCAGTTTGTGGGTCATCGCCAGGTCGAGCACGTCGCCCTCAAAGCTAATGCCCTTACTATGCATCATATCAAATTCGGCCACGCGGAAAGGAGGCGCGACTTTGTTTTTCACCACTTTGGCCCGCACTCGCTGGCCGACCACGGTCTCGCCCTCTTTAAGCTGCCCGATGCGGCGCACGTCAATGCGGCACGAACTATAAAACTTCAAGGCGCGGCCGCCGGGCGTGGTTTCGGGACTGCCGAACATGACGCCGATCTTCTCGCGAATCTGGTTGATGAAAATCACGCAGGTTTTGCTTTTAGCGATCGCGCCGGTGAGCTTGCGCATGGCCTGGCTCATCAGCCTGGCCTGCAAACCGACGAACGTATCGCCCATTTCGCCGTCGAGCTCTTTTTGCGGAACCAAGGCCGCCACGGAGTCGATCACGATCACATCGACCGCGTTTGACTTGATGAGCATTTCGGTAATATGCATCGCCTCCTCGCCGCTGCCGGGCTGGCTGACCAGCAACGATTCGAGCTCGACGCCCAGTTTTTTGGCCCAGCTTGGGTCGAGGGCGTGCTCGGCGTCAATAAAGGCGGCGATGCCTCCAGCCTTTTGCGCCCGCGCCACGACGTGCAAGGCGAGCGTCGTCTTGCCGCTGGATTCGGGACCGAAAATCTCCACGATGCGGCCCTTGGGAACGCCCGTCCCGCCCAGGGCCAAATCAAGCGAGAGGCTGCCGGTGGAGAGGCCCTCGATGCGCGT
>DASVGM010000124.1:0-5646 GCA_036379555.1 Pirellulales bacterium
GGCCGCGTTCGGCCATGTCGACGTGCGGGTAGGTGTCGAATCCAATCATGGCGTCAGCCGCGCGTACGCGGCGTTGGGTATGGTTGCCGTGCAAGTCTTGCGTGACGACAACCGGGCATTTCCGGCCCACCGCCTCGCGCACCGCTTCGATCAAGTCGCCGTCGCCGTCATCGATACCTTCGACGACCATCGCCCCATGCATGTCGAGCAAGACGCCGTCAATGGGTGCTGCGTCGCGGGCGGTCTCCAGGCGCGTGAGAAATTCACCTTTAAGAGCGTCGTACGTTTGCCGCTCGATCAGCCCACTGGGATAGGCGAAGGTCCACAAAAGCGGCACCGCCTCAAACCCATGTTGCCGGGCGCCAGCCAAAAAGCCGCCGGCACAAATATTCGCGCCGCCAAACCGCTTGACGATTTCTTCACCGCGGTAGAGTCCAAAGCCGTTTTCAAAGTCGGCCAGGGTTGTGGGCGTTTTCACGAACGTGGTGGTTTCGTGCGAGACGCCACCAATGGCAATTCGCATGGATGATCTCCGAGATGTCGTCAGGACGTGCGGCCGAGGCAAAGCAAACACATGTCGTCGCTCTGGGAACGCTTGCCCACAAAACGCTTGACATCTTTCAAAAGGTGCTCGCCGAGTTGCTTCACTCCGGTGGTCGGCAGGGCGACTTGTTCGCTGATCCGGGCCAGGCCGTAGAGATCGTTGTTCATGTTCATGGCTTCACTGATGCCATCGGTGAACATGACCATCGAGTCGCCGATACCGAGCGGCAAGGTAACCTGCTCGCAGCACAGCTCGTCGATGACGCCCAGGGGCACCGAAATCTGTTCGACCCCGACGGGCTCGACGCGGCCGTCGCCCCGACGAACATAAGGCGGCAGATGTCCGGCGTTGCCGATCTGCACCTCGTGGCGATGGAGATCGAGCACGGCAATGGACATGGTCACAAAGCGGTCGGCCCAACTTGCTTGCGCGAATTGCGCGTTGAGCTTAAGCAGCGCCTCGGCGGGGCCAGGCTCACTGACAAGGGCGTATTTGGTTTCGGCGGAGAGCTTGGCCATCAGCAGGGCGGCCGGCATGCCCTTGCCCGATACGTCGGCCACCACGATCGCGAGCCGGTTGTGCGGCAGGCGGATATAATCGAAATAGTCGCCGCCGACCTGGTTGGCCGGCTCGTAAAAATCGAAGAATTCATAGCCGGCGAATTGCGGCGAACCGTGCGGTAAAAAGCCCTGCTGAACGGTGTGCGCCAATTCCAAGTCGCGCTGCAACGCCTTCTGCCGCAAGGCGGCATCGTGCAATTGGGCGTTTTCCACGGCGATGGCCGCCTGGCTGGCCACACTGGCCAAGACCTCCAGATCATCGGCGGAAAAAGGCGTTCGCTGATCGAGCGTGTCAATTTGAATGACACCCATGGCCCGGCCTTCGTTGGCCAGCAAGGGGGCGCACATCATCGAGCGGATGCGGAAATCGGCGATGCTCTGACTGCTGTCGAACCGCGCGTCCGATGCGGCGTCGGCCGAGAGAATCGCCTCTTTTCCTTCCATCGCCTTGCGCACGATGGTGCGGCTGATGCGAATCGTGTCTTCCGATTCGCCGCGGCGCAACTTCATCGCCTTGGGAATGAGCACGCTGGGGTCCGGCCCCTCAAGCACCAGAAAGCCTCTATCGGCTTGCAAGAAAATCTTAAACAAACTGTCAAGGATCTTCGGCAGCACCTGGTCGAGTTCGATCGTGGAGCCAAGGTTGCGAGAAATCTCCAGCAAGGCTTTCAGCTTTGTCTCGGCGCTGACGGCGCCGGCTCGAAAACCGGTGTGCGACGACTTGACCTCCAACGTCGTCATAATCGTTGACGTGGTCGACGCCACAGGTTCTTCAAACAGCGTGACCGGATGTTCCTGGGCGTCGCGCGGCGGCTGGTTGACCTCGCTGTCGTGAAACGAAAGCAGCAGGTCGCAGATTTTAACTTGATCGTTGTTGTACAGCTTGCGGCGGCCGCTCACCGGCTGACCGTTGACGAGCGTTCCGTTGCGGCTCTCCAAGTCTTCGACAAAGAACTCGTTGTTGACGGTGGAGATTTGCGCATGGCGACGGCTGACCGCGCCTTCGTCGAGCACGATATCGCATTCGGGTAGGCGGCCCAAAATCGCATTGGCGCGCTCAAGCCGATAGAGCCGGCCAGGTTCGTTGCCGTTCAGCGCCCGCAAGAAAGCCATCGTTCGATCCTAAGCTATGATGTTGCACCCCGCGCATGCAATCACCCGGCCGACGACCGAGGAAACGGCCAGAGGTTCATAGCCTGCCGGCGGACCAAGTGAAAAGGATCATTCTAATACCACGCCGGGGGGACGGTCAACGGGTGACGGGCGTCAGCTTCCGCCGCCGAAACCAACGCCGTTCAGGTTGGTTTGAATACCGCCCCAAAAGCCGCCGGCCCGGCCGCCGACGGCCGCAATCGCCGAAATCACGGAGAGCAACACCAGCGCCAACATGACGGCATATTCCACCGCGGTCGCCGCTTCGGAATCTTGTAAAAATCGCCGGAAAAACACGATGACTCGACGCATGAACTCTCCGCGGAACGCGACTTTTCGCCTTTTTTTGTTCGCTGGGGGCCGCGACGGCCTGAACTGGGCAATCGACCAGCATCATCGCAACCCTAGCTTGCAAACTGCCTTAAGTCAAAAAACGCGATCGTTTTCGGCGTTATCCGTGCCCATCCGCGCCATCCGTGGTCGAATGGACTACGTATTCAACCACGGATAACACAGATCGGCACGGATATATACCGCGCCATTGCGTTTTTTCGCAACTGCTTTTGGACATCGAAGTTATGCTTTAAGAAATCCACCGCTGCCCTGTCAGCGCGCCTCAGGGACGCCGTTTCCGGATGAACCTATTCTAATGAGCAAAACGCATCGAGCGAGGAGACCTCGCAAAAAATCGCCGGGAGGCCCTTGACACCAAATACTCTTTCAGGGATGGGTGTCTTTGTTTTCCTCCCCGCGGCTTGCCTCAGTCTCCCACGATTGGCGCGGCGGGTTTCGCCTTTTTCCCCTTCTTGGCGACTTCGGGCAAATCGCCGCCGGACAAGTCCCAGACCTTGATCGAAAAATCTTCACTGGCGGTGGCCACCTGCCGGCCGTCGGGGCTGAACTCGGCGCACATCACGCCGCCCGTGTGCCCTTTCAATTCAGCCAGCATCTCCGCCGTTTCGATATGCCAGATCCTGGCGGCCTGGGCGCTTTTGTGGCCGGTAACACACCACGGCTTTTCAGGGTGAAACGCGATGGACTCGGCCGCGTCGCCGTTGCGCGAGCCGCCCGACAAGTCGCGCAGCGCCTGGCCGGTGCGGGCGTCGCAAAGACAAACGTGGCCACCGACGCGCGTGAAACCGAGCAGCTTGCCGTCGCGGCTGAAACGCACGCCGGTAATCGCCGCCCCCTTGGGAAACTCCACCGGCGTGGGCCCAAAGGTCCATTGGCCGGCGGCAAACTTCGCCGTCAAAGTGCGCGCCGCGCCGTCTTGGCCGCCCTCGGCGAGCAGGTATTCGACGCTGCGAGACTTTCGATCGCTGGTGATCGGGCCAAACGCCAGGCTGTGTACGGCGTGGCCCGTGCCCAGGCCGACCGGCGAAAGTTCTCGGAACTGGGCGCCGTCCCACAGCCGAATCGTGCCGTTATCCAGCCCGGCGGCGAACAATCGGCCATCGGGGCTGTAAGCGATCGAAGCCACCGCGCTTTGGGCGCCTTTGAAATCTTTGATTTCATTGAGCTTTTGGCCGGTCAGCGTTTTGAAAAACAGCCGGCTGCCCCAGTAGTTGCGGTTGGCCAGCGCCAGAACGGCGCCTTCGGGGCTGAATTTGACGGCCCAGACCTCTTCATTAAACTTATGCGCCTCCAGCGCCTGGGCGCGCGGGTTCTTCAGATTCCAGACGAGCACGCGGCCATCCTTGCCGGCCGAGGCCAACGCCGGCATCGTCCGATGAAACGCCACGCGCGTCACGGCGCCGGTATGCTGCTTGAGGGTAGAGGCTTCTTTCGCCGTGAGCTTGGCGGCGGGCGCCGGTTCCACGCCAGTCAGCAAATCCTTAACGTCGAAACGCGCGCTCGGCATCGGCGCCGGGATGCCCATTCGCTTGGCGACGACGCGGCGGTCGGCGTCCAGTACTAACAACGTGAAGCCGCTTAGCCATTTTTCAAAGTCGCCGTCCGTCCGGTTGTAGACAACAATGTTTTCCAGAGGGTAGACATCGCCTAGATCGACCTCCCACCACGGCTCCGAAATGTCGTTCCCCGTGTGGCTCGCGCCGCCGTCATCATAGCTGCCACTCGTGTTTCCATCGATGACGCGGCTTGCGTGACCGCCGTAGCCTGTGCTCTTCTGCGTGGCCTTACCGGAGCGCGCGAGGTTGCGACCGCCGCTATAGGCCTCGACTTCGGCCAAGCTGAGCGTGCCCGTTCGCGGCAACTCGATGCGCACGTAGCGGGCGCGCGGTAAGGCCGTCGAGTCCGCTGGGGACGATGCTTGTGACGGCGCTGCCGCCGCGGCCGGCTTCACACCGGAGTCGCTGTTCGACGATCCGCTGTCGGCATTGGCTTCGTTCAGCGCGACCTCGCCGCCGCCCCAAAGGATCTTGCAATCGGGCAACGCGCGCTTGAGCGACCTGGCGCCGTCGGCGGTAACCTTCGTATTGTTTAGATTGAGGTGACGCAATCCGTGACACTCGCGCAGCCAGACAAGGCCCGCGTCTCCAATCGCACTGTTGTCGTGCAGGTGCAGGTACATGATCTTCGGGTGCTTTTCCAATGCGCGCAGCCCGTTGTCGGTGATCTTTGTTCCGTTCAAATTGAGTTGGCAGAGCTTGTTCGCGCCCTTGAGATACGCCAGGCCCGCGTCGCCAACGGAGGTTCCGTGCAGCCAAAGCATGCCCAAGCTGCTCAGCCCCGAGAATTCTTTGAAGAATTCCATGTCCTCGTCACCGAACGCGCTCCACATGCCAAGGTAGAGCCAATTCAGCTCAGAGCATTCTTTGAAGTGCCGCAGGCCGGCGGCTGAGATTTTCGTTCGATAGAGATGCAAGCTTTTCAGTTGCCGGTTGTCCTTGAGGTTGGCCAACGACGCATCGGTAATGCCGGTGCAGCCGTCGATGACGATCTCTTGCAGGTGCTTGGTGCCTTGCAGGGCCTTCATGCCCGCCTCGGTGACGCCTCGGCTCACGTTCAAATCGATGAAGGTCAAATCAAATGGGCCATCGGGAAGGTCGCTCGCGCTGGTGATTTCTCTTACATCGCCTTGCCATTTACTTAATCCGTCAAGTTGCCCGTTGATCTTGATCTTGCCACCCACCGAGAGCACGTATTCGGCCGCGCGGCGGTCGGCGGCAAGAGCTTCGGGGCCACTGGGATCGCCGCTGGCCGACAAGCCCACCGCGGACTGCGAGTCGGCGACGGCGGAGCCGACCGGCGTCAGATCAATCTGCGAAATGCAGTAGTTGCCTCGCCATCCGCCTACCAAAAGTCCGGCGTAGCCGGCAAATTTTGCCACGCCCAGCGGCAGCCGCGTGGGATCGCCGTGCCAATCGACGACGGTGGCGCCATTGCACAGCAGTTTGATTGAGTTTGCGCGTACTTCACAGACGAGCT
>DASVGM010000125.1:0-15759 GCA_036379555.1 Pirellulales bacterium
GCCTCGAATTCCAGCGGCGAAACGACAAACGCTTGGGCGCCAAGTTCCCGGCTCAACCCTTGATAGGGCAGCAACTGCCGAGGGGCGACCACGGCGGTCGCCACGTCGCGGGCGTTCAAAAGTACATGAAACAGCAGTTCCAGCGTCGGCTCCACCGAGGGCGTGGCCAATTCGGCGACGAGAAACGAGCCGCGATGTTTGGTCAGCGCCTCACGGCATTCCGCCGCGCTGCGCGTCTCAACCAGCCGCGGCGGCAAAGCCCGGCCGGCGGTTGGAGCCAGGCGCGCTTCCAGCCGCCGCCAAACGGCGGCCCAGTTTCCTGTGCGTTCGTAAAAAACAACTGGCGGCCCGTGCATGCCCTAGTATCATAGATTTCGAGCGGCGGATTGGCAACTCTCGCCGCGGTTGCTTTCGCCCGCCCTAATCGTCTTCGTCTCGTTCGGCCAGTAGGTGCGAATGCGGAGAATCATCCATCACGTCTAGATAGTTCACCTCATATTTTGCTGACAAGCACGTTCGCAGTTCTTCGTCAAATTCCGCCACGGCTTCTTCGGTCGGCTCGTCGTCGTCCATTTGCGATTCATCGAGCGTCAACTGAATCCGCAAGGAAACCTGAACCTCGCCATCGGGCTGATCTTCGTCCTCATCAATGATTTCCAGGTGGTTCACCTGAAAGCCGCCTTCTAGCAGGTGTTCACACAATTCATCTTCAAGTTCCGGTTCGGGCCGCGGTAATTCAAGACGCAGCCAGACGGCCATTACGTAGTCGTAGACAATTGCCATGTGAGCGCGGCTCCAGCGAAAAAAGATCCTGTACCAACGAAGGGGGGCAAGGCATGCTTGATTGTACCGCCGGCGGTCGCGGACTCAACCACGATCGCTAAACTTGCTTCGATCGGCCTGCCGAAGAAGTGCGACAGAGACTTGATTTTCCGATCATACGGCCTTACCATAGCCGGCAGAAGGCTTTAACTTGGGTTCTGTTAACCGGTTGGGAAAATCTTAGCGACTGGCTACGACGTCTCCTTTTTCGCGTGAATACCCCTGTTCGTTTTTTAAGAGCGTCTAACAATTTGTTGGGCGCTCGAAGCCTGAATTACCGCCATGGCCTCCGATCTTCGATTAAAAGACCAGTTGCCCGACCTGACCCGCCGGATTGTGGAAACCTACTCCGTCATGGGCACGATCAACCATCTGGCTCACTCACCGCTGCCCAATTATGAGGTGGTGATTGAGATCACCGAGGCGCTCAAAGAGATTCTCTATCCGGGCTACCGTCGGCGCGAGGGGCTACATTACGGCAACGTATTGTACCATGTGGGCGATCTGATCGACGGCTTGCACGACAAGCTGACGGTGCAGATCGGCCGCGCGCTGCGGCACGAGGCCAACGGCTCGCCGCGCTGCGAGGAGGGCGTCGATTACGAAGCCCTGGGGCAAGCCAAAGCGATTCAATTCCTGGAAACGCTGCCCGACTTGCGGCACCTGCTGGCGCTCGACGCCCGAGCCGCCTTTGACGGCGATCCCGCGGTTCGTTGCCCCGACGAGGTCGTGTTTTGCTATCCGGGCTTTGAAGCGGTGACCGTTTATCGCTTGGCGCACCTGCTGTGGAACCTTGAGGTGCCGCTCATTCCGCGCATGATGACGGAGTGGGCGCACAGCAAGACGGGCATCGACATTCACCCCGGCGCGCGGATTGGCCGCTACTTTTTCATCGACCACGGCACCGGCGTGGTGATCGGTGAAACCTGCGAGATTGGCGAGCATGTGAAGCTCTATCAAGGGGTGACTCTGGGCGCGGTCAGTTTCGCCACCGATGGCGAAGGCAATTTGGTGCGCGGTACAAAGCGGCACCCGACCATTGAGGATCGTGTGGTGATCTACGCCAACGCCACGGTGCTCGGCGGCAACACGGTGATTGGCCACGACAGTGTGATTGGCTCCAACGTGTGGCTCACGCGCAGCGTGGGTCCGCGTACGACCGTGGTGCTGGAAAAGCCCAAGTTGCGCATGCGCGCCGAGGTGGAAGAGCTGGCGCCCGAGTTGAATTACCAGATATAGCCTGAGTTTGCCCTCAGACGGTCTGGCCCGGATGATTCCGCACCGCCGCCGCTCGGCCGATGCAACCGCTACAGCCCCAAGAAGCGGGTTAGACGGATCGCCGCTGGTGAAAGCGGCGCGCTAAAACGTGTGCCAAGACTTGCCAGATGGAGAATCGTGAGCAATCTTTGCGTGGCGCGCGAATCGGTACCCGTCGGCGGCCAAGCGCGAGCAACCTACACCACGGAAGGAGGCGGCGATGCGTTGTCGATTATTGGCTTCAATCGTGATTCTCGCTCTGGGGGCGGTGGACAACGCCCAGGGCGATTGGCGAAACTACCCAACCAATCGCGCCGGACTCAATGGCGGCCGGCAAAGAGGCAATCGGCGGCTAGGCTACACTCCCTACACCGATTGGCGAGCCGACGGCGCGGCCAATCGCGCCCCAGCGGCAAACAACAGCAGAAACGGGAGTCTTACACGCGCCGATTGGCGCGCCTATGGCGCGGTCAATCGCGTCAGCCCCGACGGCGTCTGGCAACGAGGCTACGGGCGGATGGGCTACGGCTGGTACAGCGCCTATGGCGATTACGTCGGCTCCGACTACAGCACGATTGGTTTTGGCAATCGCAACCGCGCGTCGGGGTTCAATTTCAATCGCACCGACAACTACGGCTTCATCGACCCACGCGCCATCGGCGACCGCCCGCGTTGAACGTGCGACTTCTTTGGGTGATTGATTCGACTTTGGCATGCAGCATGCCGAAATTGATAGAGAAGGTTCACCTGAAACGCTCATGAAACAATTGCTGAAATCCTGCCGCGCGTTCTATCTTGCCCATCTTTCAAAACCGGCAAAAGACCGGGCGCTTTACCGCGCTCTGCGCCGCTGCCCGGCCATGCGCATACTGGAACTGGGCATGGAACCAGCCGGTCGTAGCGGTCGCTTGATCGAGTTGGCGCGCCGAGCACGCCCCGCGGAAACAATCTATTACACCGGAATCGACCTGTTCGAGCTTGCGCCGGAGAGCCGTCCAGAACGTATGTCGCTCAAGGCGGCATATTGCAAACTGCAAGCCAGCGGCGCCCGCGTTCGCCTTGTTCCGGGTGATGTCTTCACCGCGTTGGCCGGCGTGGCAAACCAGGTGGGCCAGTGCGATTTGATTGTGGTTTCCGCGCAGCACGATGCGCAAGTCTTGGAAAAAGCCTGGTTTTACGTACCGCGTTTGCTGCACCCCGCCACGCGCGTCTTCGTCGAAACTTGCGACGGCGACCCGATCGTGGCGCGATATGAATTGATCGACCATGCTGAAATCCGCCGCCGGGCGCACGTTTCGCAGCGACGTAGCGCGGCGTGAGACGAAGACCGTTTAAGACGCCAACCTCTCTTTTTTGAGGCGATCCGAAAACTCGATTTTGTAGCCGAGACAGCCCTCCGTACTACAAAGCCCTGATTTCTTTGCGCCCCGCGCTGATTTTACGCCGCAAGTTAAGCCAATTCCGCTGCTAAGTACCGGTAGCCTGTTCTCTGGTTCGTGTTCGCGGCGAACGGTTTGGTAAGATGTTAACCATTATGGGTGGTGTGATGCGACACGCGTGTCGCATCGCACCACCTATAGGTGTTGGTTGTCTTGCTGTTGGTGAAGTTTCGTGTTGACAAAGCGCTAATGGCTTTCCGCCCAAACACGCGCCAGCATGACAACCACATCGACCGCGGCGGCCATCTCTTCCAGGCACGTCCATTCCAGCGGCGAATGCGGGTTATGCTCGCCGGTCGACAAATTGGGCGTGGGCAACCCCAGTTCCGTCAGCCGCGAGCCGTCGGTGCCGCCGCGAATGATCGTCCGTTGGGGTGTGCGGCCAAGGCGGCGATGCGCTTCCTCGGCGAAGGCCGCCGCCCGCGGCTCGCGCGTCAGCCCCGCGGCCATGTTGCGGTATTGCGGCGTAATGGCGATTTCGATCTCACTGCCGGGCCACGCGGCCAGCGTCTCGGCTTTGGCTTGTTTGAGCATGTCGGCCTGCCGGGCGAGGTTGCGGGCGTCAAAGTCACGCAACAGTATCTTCAGCGTCACTTCGGCCACTCCTCCCTCGACGATGTAGGGATGCAAAAACCCTTGGCGATCGTCGGTCGTTTCGGGCGACAACTCGCGCGGCAATCGCGCGACAAAATCGCTCGCCACACGCACGGCGTTGATCATACGCCCCTTGGCGATGGAAGGATGAATGTTCACGCCGCGGATGGCGACTGTGGCCAAGTCGGCGGAAAAGGTTTCGACGTCAATCTGATCGGCCGCGGCGCCGTCGAGCGTGTAGCAGACGGTCGCCGCGAGCTGTTCGAGGTCGACATGATCGACGCCGTGGCCGATCTCTTCATCGCAGGTGAAGAGCACGCGAATCGGTCCATGCTCGATGTGCGGGTTTTCGGCCAGCCAAGTTACCGCTTCCATGATGACCGCCAGCCCCGCCTTGTCGTCGGCGCCCAGCAGAGTCGTGCCGTCACTGGTGATGATCGTGTGGCCGAGCAGGTCTTGAAGCTCTGGGTTGGCGGCGACGCGGATGACTTTGCTGTGATCGCCCGGCAGCACCAGATCGCGGCCATCGTAGTTCGGCCAGACTTGCGGTTGCACGTTCGCCCCGGTCGTTTCCGGCGACGTATCGAGGTGCGCGTTGAAGGCGATCGTCGGCGTCGCGCGCCCGCAGGTGGCCGGCAACGTGGCCATGACGATGCCGAAGGAGCTTTGCTGGGCGTCGGCGAGTCCGCCGGCACGCAACTCTTCGATGAGCAGGCGTCCTAATTCAAGTTGTCCGGGCGAACTGGGGTATCCGCGCGCGGCATCGCCCGCGGTCGTATCGACCCGCGTATAACGTAGAAAGCGTTCCAGCAACCGTTGGTTTGATTGGGACATGGCGGATTCCTATTTATCCGCCAATCTATCGCATGCCGCGGGCAGGAGCAAATCGCCGTTGCGTCGTCTCGTGCTTTGTGCCGACTTCATCTTCGAGGTCGACGCCGCTGGAGGATGGGCCTCCTGGCCCGTCCAGTTGTTTGATGACGGGCTAGGAAGCCCATCCTCCACCGCCGGGCGTTTCGATGGTTAATACGTCTCCCGCGGCGGCGGTGAACTGCGCCCGTCCACCTAAATCTTCTTGAGTGCCGTCGGCGCGCTCCAGCATGTTCTTTCCGGCGGCGCCGGGTTTGCCGCCGGCCAGGCCGTAAGGCGCGTAATCGCCGCGACGCCCGGAAACGATCGATACTTCCAACGGTCGCAAAAACTCCAGCTTCCGCACGACGCCGTCGCCGCCGCGGCGCAGGCCCGCGCCGCCGGAACCGCGACGGATGCGAAACTCACGCACACGCACCGGATAACGCTGTTCGATCACTTCAGGATCGGTCAGACGCGTGTTGGTCATGTGCGTATGAACCGCGTCGGCGCCGTCGCTATCGGCCGTGGCGCCGGCGCCGCCGCAAATCGTCTCGTAATAGCCGAACGTGCCGTCGCCAAACACCAGGTTGTTCATCGTGCCTTGACTCGCCGCCGCCAGGTTCAACGCGCCCAGCAGCACGTCAACCACGCGCTGCGAGGTCTCGACGTTGCCGCCCACCACCGCCGCGCTCGTCTCAGGCGAAGCGCCTTCAGGCGGGTTCAGTAAGCATTCAGGCAGAACAATGCTGACCGGCGCCAGTACGCCTTGATTCAGCGGAATGTCTTCGCCAATGAAGGCTCGCAGGCAGTACATCACCGCGGCGGTGACGATCGCCCGGTTGGCGTTCAGGTTGCCGGGCAACACCGCGCCGGTGCCCGTGAAATCAATCGTCGCCGCATCGCCATGAATGGTGATCGCCACGGTGATCGGTGAGCCGTCGTCAAGGTGATCGGTGAAGCGGTATTCGCCCTTTCGCAGGCGGGCCAGCGCCGCCCGCATCTTGCGTTCGGCCGCCGCTTGAATGTGCCCCATGTAGCTCAAGACGACATCCAGGCCATAGCGCTCGACCAACCGCGCCAGGTCGCGCGCTCCGCGATGGTTGGCGGCGGCCTGGGCTTCGACGTCGGCCAGATTGTCGGCCACGTTGCGCGTGGGATGCTGGCCCGATAATAGCAACCGCTCAAACTCCTCCACGCGCGATTGGCCGCGATCGACCAGTTTCATGCCGCGAATGAGAACGCCTTCTTCCGCGAGGTTGCGCGAAAAGGGGGGCAGCGAACCGGGCCGGATTCCGCCGATCTCGGCATGATGCGCTCGGCTGGCGGTGAAGAACACGAGTCGTGGCTCGGCGGGCCGCCCCACAGAGACCGCGGCGGGCGCGAAGACCGGCGTGACGACCGTCACGTCCGGCAGGTGCGAACCGCCGCGATAAGGGTTGTTTGTCACAAAGACATCGCCCGGCGCCATCTCCGGGAAATCTTCGCGCAGGCATTTCACGGTTTCACTCATGGCGCCCAAATGAACCGGAATGTGCGGCGCGTTGACCACCAGGTCGCCCGTGGCCGTGAACAGGGCGCAACTGAAATCCAGCCGCTCCTTCACGTTCACACTGCTGGCCGTGTTGCGCAGCGTGATGCCCATTTGCTCGGCGATGCCCGCGAACTGGTTGTTGAAGATTTCCAACATCACCGGGTCGGGAGTTGGGAATTGGGGATTGGGGGTTTGTGGCTCGCTAGCGCTTTCTCCAACCCCCAATTCCTTGCTCCCCATCGACAGCAGCAATTCTCCGCCCGAAAGCACTTCACCGTGCCAATCGGGGTCGATCACCGTGGTGGAGGCCGATTCGTGAATGATGGCGGGGCCGTCGATGCGATGGCCGGGCAGGAGCGCATGGCGATCGTAAACGGCAGTGTGATGCTCGGCCGCGTCGAACCAGGCGATGGTGCGGACTTCGTGCGCGGCGCGGCCGCGAGAAGTGGCTGCTGTTGAAGGCGGCGGCGGTTGCCGAGCGTGGCCGATGGCTTCGACTCGCGCCGCGACAATTTCCAACGGCCGGCCTTCGCGACGATAACCATACAATCGTTCGTGTTCGGCGGCGTAGGCGGCCGCATAATCGCCATCGTCCGGTTCGCTGATCGTGAGGTAGGCGTCCAGTCCTTGATAGCGCAGATCAAGGCTGCGGCGAGTTTCGATTTGCTCCGCGTCAATCCCCTCGGCGAGCACTTCCTGGCGCGTTTCAGCCGTCATCCGCCCAAACCGCTCCTCCAACATCGCGACCGTCGCCGTCGAATAGGGCCGATAAATGCCCGTGGCGGCATGTCGGCTGGTATCGGCCTGGCCAATGCCGTAAGCGCTGAGCAACCCGGCGTCGGGATGCAGCAAGATTTGCCGCATGCCCAGTTCACGGGCGACGGCGCAGGCATGTTGGCCGGCGGCGCCGCCGAAAGCCACCAACACATAGTCGCGAGGATCGTATCCCTTGGCCACCGAGATTGACTGGATGGCCTTGACCATATTGGCGTTGGCGACCCGCAAAAAACCGTCGCACAATTCGCCGGGCGTATAGCGGCGGCCGTTGGCGGCGGCAATTTCGTCAATGAGCGTTCGCAACCGAGTTTCGATGGCGGCACGATCCAGCGGAAAGGGAAAATGGCGCGGCGGGATTTTGCCCAGGTAAAAATTGACGTCGGTCACCGCCAGAGGGCCGCCGCGGCCATAGCAGGCCGGCCCCGGATCGGCGCCCGCGCTGTCAGGCCCGACAATAAGCTTCACGCCGTCGAACGCGCAGATCGAACCGCCGCCGGCGGCCACGGTTTCAATCGCCAGCATCGGCGCGACGACGCGCACTCCGGCTTTCTCGGTTTCGTATTCCAACTCAAAGCGGCCGTCGAAACGGGCCACGTCGGTGCTCGTGCCGCCCATGTCGAAACCGATCGCCCGTGTGAAACCAGCCTGCCGCGCGGCCTGCGCGAAGCCAACCACTCCGCCTGCCGGACCCGAAAGGATGCTGTCTTTGCCGACAAAACGATCGGCTGACACCAGGCCGCCGGCCGAAGTCATGATGCGCAGCTCCGAGGCCGCTTGAAAATCGGCCGACCGCATGATGCGCCGCACATAGCTCCGCAGCACCGGGTTGAGATAGCCATCGACCACCGTGGTATCGCCGCGCGAGACAATTTTTATCAGCGGGGCCACGCGACTACTGACGCTGATCTCTTCAAAGCCGACCTGCCGCGCCACTTCGGCCGTCAGTTCTTCATGCGCGGGATACTTAAAGCCATGCAACAGGCAAACCGCCAGCGACTCAATGCCTTGCTTCCGCACTTGCTCGAGTTGCTCGCGCAGGCGCGCGGAATCAGGCGCCCGCAACACCCGGCCGTCGATGGTGACGCGCTCGTCAATCTCCACCACCGCCGCGAACAGCGGCGTGGGTTTGCGAACGGCCAACTCGAATAGCTTGGGGCGGTCTTGATAACCAATATGAAGGATGTCGCCAAAGCCGCGCGTGGTGACCAGCGCCGTCGGCGCGCCTCGCCGCGTGAGTAACGCGTTGGTGCCGCGAGTCGTGCCCAGGCGCACGCGCACCGGTGGAATGGGCGCGTCGGCGGGCAAACCCAGCAAGTAACGAATGCCAATGATCGGCGCGTCAAGCTCGCCCCGCAGTTCATACGCTTGCCCGGCGCGCGGGGCGACGGCCAGCGGAGTTTCGAGCACAAAACGACCGGCGGCGGCCGCAAACGCGGCGACGCGACCCACGGCCACGGTTTGGCCTTCCGGCGATAATAGCCGCAGTTCATAGCCGTTCCAAAAACGGTCGGGATCGGCCCGCCGCGCCGGGTCGAGCAGTGCGGCGGCGTTCGTGCCTTCGCAAAACACGCCTTTGGTAGCGCCGGAACTAAGCAATTTGTGCCGTTTCAGCGCGCCATCGGGCAGGCGTGCGAAGCAGTCGGTGAAGGTGCCGCCGACATCGATCCAGAATTCCCAAGGTTGTTCTCGCATCGAAACGTCTATACCGTCTGACGTTGAAAAAGTCAAAAACCCGGTGGCGCCTCGGGTGCCTGAAATGACGACCGCGCCACATGAATTGTGATGGGATCGCGTCACCAACGAACTGGATGACGAAGGGCGACCACCCTCCATAATCACCTAACGCGGTTCAACGCTACACAAGTTCGCGCATCGGACGGATCGCCGGCACAGGAAGCGGCCTTCCTTCCGACCTAAAATGTCGAATCACATCTTCCACAACCTCGCACAAATCCGCGTACAGACGCACCGGATCGTCGCCATGAATTCCTGTAATGAGGTCGGGGCATTGGCCAATGTAGACGCCGTCTTCCTCGCTCCATTCAACCCATTTGTGAAACGAATCACTCTCTTTCATGTCACCGCCTCAATGGCTTTCTGAACCTGTTTCACCTGGTACGGTTTCGCGTCGTCGCCGAGATGACCGCTCAACGTGACGGCGCCGGAATACCGAGCATGCACAAATTTTCGATGCGCGCCTTTGCCGCCACCAGCGATTTCGTGGAAGCCGGCAACGCTCAAATCTCTCACTAATTCTCTGATTTTGCGTGGCATGTCGTGTGCAAGCCCAATAGCCTTACTATAGTTATTGCTGTAACAAGGGGAAACTGTATTGGTTCACGGAGAACTGGAATCTCGACCTGCGGGTTTGCGCCCACGGCTACACTCGTTTGGCCGCTCCGCGGCCGGCAACGGCGCAACATCAAAACTTGCACTTCGAGTTGATGGGCCAACTTGCATACCGGCCGGCGGCGTTTGGTCGGCAGGTCCGTCGCTGTTGGGCGAAGGGCTGGACGGCTTCGGCGTCTCGGTGACGGTTATTGGCGAAGACCTCTACGTAACCACGATGCCTGGCTCCTTCCAGCGGCTCACTGGCGAGGGCGAAGAGTGGCAATACATGGGGCAACTGGCGCATCTGCGGTTTTTCCACCGCTTGCTGCCGGTCAGGGCCGAGCGACTGCTGGTCGTTGGCGGGGCAAATATGTCGGTGGGCAAATTCCGCGAGGTGGAACTGCTGAAACTGGAGACGGAGGAGCCAAACTGAATTTCGTATCCGGAGGATGGCCTTCCCAGTACGTCCTGTAGCCAGCGCGTGGCGAGGGGACGGCCAGGGAAAGCCATCCTCCGGGGTTCTCGGATAGCCTCTTAAAACGTCTTACGCATGTCCGCCGGCGGGCGCGATGCCCGGGTCGGCATGATGCGTCAGTTCTTCATCCGGGTGCGCGGCGGGCGGATTGCCGCGAACGACCAACGAGTAAAGCGCCGGCACGAGGAAGAGCGTCGTCACCAGACCGGCCAGCAAGCCGCCGATCACCGCGCGACCCAAAGGCGCGTTGGCCTCGCTGCCGCGCTCAAAGGCCATCGCCAT
Source organism: Pirellulales bacterium (assembly GCA_036379555.1). Taxonomy (GTDB): domain Bacteria; phylum Planctomycetota; class Planctomycetia; order Pirellulales; family JAICIG01; genus DASSFG01. The sequence goes on from DASVGM010000125.1 coordinate 10,361, forward strand.
CGGCACCAGGGCGAAAAACGCCGCTAAGGCCGTCATTACCACCGGACGCACGCGAATTGACGCGGCCTTGCGAATCGCTTCCGTCGGAGACAGCCCCTCCTCCACACGCAGGTGCTGGGCGAAGTCGGTCAAGAGCACCGTGTTCGATACCACAATGCCCACCATGAAGATCACGCCCAACAACGACTGCACGTTGACCGGAGTCTCGGTGATATAGAGCATCAACACCACGCCGATGCCGCCCACCGGCACCGCCGAGAGAATCACCAGCGGCGTGACAAACGATTTGAACAACGCCGTCATCAAGAAATACATCAACAACGTGGCCAGAACCAGCCCCAAGGCCAGATTCTTGAACGTGTCACGCATGCGGGCGTATTCACCGCTGAGCACAATCTTTGAGCCTTGCAGCGTCTCGCCTTTTTTGGAGGCGGGGTCATAGGTTTCCCACAGGCCATCGCCCAGCGGTTTGCCAAACTTGCCCAGGGCCTCCACCAAATCGTCGGAGACGTGACCCAAATCGCGCACTTCCACGCCCATGGTCACGTCGATGGTGGGTTGGATGTTGATGTGTTTGATTTCCGATGGGATCGTGTCGCGGCGAAGCCGGGCCAGATCACCCAAACGAACCTGCTTGTGCTGACTTGTACCCGTGATCGGAATGTTGAGCACGTCGTCGAGCGATTCAATGGTGGTTTCCGGGTATTGCACTCCTACGAAGTATTGATTGTGGCTGACCGGGTCGATCCAGAAATTTTTCTTGTTGAAGGAAATGCTGGAATTGGTCGAAGCGATCACGTTTTGCATGATGTCGGCCTGCGTGAGGCCCAGATCAGCGGCCTTGGAGCGATCGACTTCAATGACGTAAGCCGGGGCGTCCATGCGTTGCAGCACACGCGCGTCGACCACGCCATCAATCTGCTTTGCCTCGTCGCGAATGCGCTCACCCACTTTAAATACTACGGCTTGGTTGTTGCCCGTGATGCGAATGTTGATGGGCGTCGACTTGCCTTCGTTCAAAGCCCCGCGCACCATACCACCCGCGTCAAAGGCGAAGTCGAGCTTGCTGAAGCGCGGATCGGCCGCGAAGCCCTCGCGCAGCACTCGAATGTATTCCTGCGAGGAGTGCGTGCGGTGCTCCGTCAACTGCACCTTGATCACCGAGTCCATCGGCCCGGCGTTGGGTGTGTACGCGGCCGACCAGTCGGGTGTGACGCCGATTTCCGAGATGTACAACTCCAAATCGTGCGCGGGAATTTTCTCGTGAATGAATTCTTCGATCTGCTGGATAAGCCCTTCGGTCACTTCAATGCGCCGGCCGGCCGGCGCGCGCGCGAAGATTTCAAACGCTCCGGCATCCACTTCGGGGAAAAAGTCGCGCCGCAGCCGCGGGCCGAACACGGCCAGTGTTCCCACCAGCAGCGAAAAAGCGATGATCGTCGTCAACACGCGGTTGTTGAGCGCCACGCTGAGCGCCCGCACGTAAGCGGCGATGCCGTGCTCGATCAAGGCTTCCCATTTGGCGAACACTCGCCCCAGCGGCCCGCGCGGCTTTTTAGCCTCGGCGTGGGCCTCGCCTTCAGAGTGAGCGTGTCCGCGCAGCCAGAGCGCGCTGAAAGCCGGCACCAGCGATCGGGAAAGCAAATAGGCCGTCACCATGGCGAACGCCACGGCAAAGGCCATCGGCCGGAAAAGGAACTGCCCGACGCCGGGCATCAACGCCAAGGGCGCCAACACCAGGAACGTGCAAAGCGTGGCCACCAATTCGGGCATGGCCACCTCGCTGGCGCCCAGGAAGGCGGCCTCTTCCGGGGCCGCGCCCAGCGACAGATGGCGGTGCGTGTTTTCCAGGCAGATGATCGCGCTATCGACCATCGGGCCAATCGCCAACGCCAGCCCGCCGAGCGTCATCACGTTCACCGTGTTGCCGGTGTAATACAAACAGATAATGGCCGACAGCACCGACAGAGGCAGCGTCATGATGGCGATGAGCGTCATGCGCCACTCGCCGAGGAAGACTAGAATCACCAACGAGCACAAAATCGAGCCTAACGCGCCTTCCTGAGCCAACGCCTCAATCGACGAACGCACGTAAATCGATTGATCCATCACGAGCTTCAGGGCGATGCCGGGCCGGGTCAAGCGGGCCTGCATGTCGGGCAACGTCTCTTTGAGCGTCGCCACCACTTTGAGCGTGCTGGCGCCAAGCTGGCGATAAACCGGAATGTAAACCTGACGGCGTCCGTTGACGCGCACCACGTTGGTTTGTATAAACGCCGCATCTTCCGAGGAAGCCACGTCGCGCATATATTCCGCGTTGCCGTGTTCGGCTCTCAGCGGAATCGTGCCCATGCCCGCTGCGCCGTCCACAAATTCATACATCGAGTTCGACATCAACGCGAAATCGAGATCGCCAATTTTCACGTCGCCCGAGGGAACGAACACGTTAAACTCATCGGCCGCTTTCATCACGTCCACCGGCGAAAGGCCGCGGGCCTGCATCTTGATGCGGTCGAGGTAGATCATCACCGCGCGCAGCTTGCCGCCGAAAACCACCGGCGCCGAGGCGCCGGGGTTGCTCATGATCATGTTGCGCACTTCATAGCGGCCGACGTCGTAAAGAATCGACTCGGTCTCCGTCTTGCTGTCGAGCGCGACCAGGCTGACCGGAACGGTACTCGTTGGATCGAACGGCAGCACCACGGGCGGCAACGTGCCAGGCGGCAAGTTCGGCATCACCGAAAGGGCGAGCGAATTGACTTGCGTCAAGGCGCCGTTGGGATCGACATCGTCATGAAAATAGTTCCGCACGATGCTGGCGCCAACAATCGAACGCGATTCTTGCAGGCGGATGCCGTTGGATTGCCCGGTCCAGCGTTCCATGCGGTTGGTAATGTCTTTTTCCATGCCGCGGGCGGGCATGCCGCCGTAAAAAGTGAGCACTTGCACGGCGGGGCTTTTGAAAACCGGCAGAATATCGAACGGAATTTGCGTCAGGCAGAGAGTGCCGAGCACTAAGATGGTAAACACGGTCACCGTGACCGCGTAAGGGTTGCGCAGCGATGCGCGAATCAGACCATTCATAGTCCACTCTCCAAGGAAAGGTTCTGGCCGAATTGGTTAGTTCTTTCTCGCAAGCAAAGCAAGTGCCGCGCACGCACTTGCATACCAAACGGTCAAAAAATTCTGATTTGGCGCGCCGAACTGTCACACCGCACATACCCCGGCAGCGGCAGTGATCGTGGAAAAGACGGCAAAGAGGGCGTTGGCCGCGCTAAACGCAAGAAGCCGGACAAGCCTCGCCTAACGCACGAATCCACGCCGACATGTCCATTAGTTGCTCACATTGCTGTCAACGTGAACAGTTTTTGTGCAAGGCGTAGTGATGCGCTTTGGGCACATGTCACATGCCGGCGAGGATGCGCGAACCACCATAAGAACAGGAAAACAAACTACCCACTTGGCTGGCCGTGCCCGTCGCCGGCCACGTTGGCCGCGGGAGGAATCGGTCGCAGAAACGGCCTGATCTTTTCCAGCGTTTTGGGGCCAATGCCCCGTACGCGGCGCAACTCGGCGTGATCGAGAAAGGGGCCGCGCTCGTCGCGCGCGGCGACAATGCGCTGCGCCAGCGTTTCGCCAATGCCGGGCAATTGGGCTAGCTCCGGCCAGTCGGCCTTGTTCACGTCCACCAAGAACCGGGCCGTCCGTCGCGGCGCCCGATCAATCTCAATCAACCGTCCGTCAACCCCGCCTTGGCAATACCACCAGGCCGTCAGCGAAACCAACGCCGCCAACACCAACACCCCCACCGTGGCCTGATCGGCTCGTTTCAGCAGCCAGGGAGGCGTTTCGTGTTGTGGCGTATTGGTTGACATGGCCGCCTCCATTATCCAAAATTTCCTTGCCGATGGCCACTAGAGACTACCAACAAATCGAATGGGACGCCGATGTCGAGGACGACTGCCGGCAATTGATCCGTCTGGCCGTTCGCGAAGACCTCGATCGGCTGTACGACTGGACCAGCGTGGCGGTGATACCCGACTCCGCCCCGGGCCAGGCGCTGGTCGTGGCGAGAAAGCCGGGCGTCATCGCCGGTTTGCCCGCCGCGGCGGTCGCGCTCGATGAATACGATCCACAGATTCAGTGGCGGCCGCTGCTGGCCGATGGCGACACGGTTGCGGCGGGGCAGGCCATTGCCCAGCTTTCCGGCAAAGCGCGCAGTTTGTTGGCCGCGGAACGTCCACTATTGAACCTGCTGGGGCATCTTTCGGGCGTGGCCACGCTCACGCGGCGGTTTGTCGACGCGGTGACGGGCACGGCGGTCAGAATCTACGATACTCGCAAGACAACGCCCGGCTGGCGGCGGCTGGAAAAATATGCCGTGCGCCAAGGCGGCGGGCACAACCATCGCCTGGGCCTGTTCGACGGCATTTTGATCAAAGACAATCACCTGGCCCTGGGCGCCGCGGCTGACGTAAAGTATTCGCCGGGTGACGCGGTGCGCCGCGCGCGGCGGTTTCTCCAGCAACTTGACGAGGGCGAGGCGGCTCGCGCGCTGCTTGTGGAAGTGGAAGTCGATTCGCTCGATCAACTTCGCGAGGCGCTGCCCGCCGCGCCGGACCTGGTGCTCTTAGACAACATGCCGCCGGACGTTCTGCGTGAAGCGGTGCGTTTGCGCGATGCGCTGGCGCCGGGCGTGGAGTTGGAAGCTTCCGGCGGAATCCTGCTTGAAACGGTGGCGGCCGTTGCCGCCACAGGCGTTGAGCGCATCAGCGCCGGGGCCTTGACGCACTCGGCCCAGTGGCTGGATATTGGGCTGGATTGGCAATACACCACCACTACGGAGTAAGCAAATGATGGCTCTTGGAACAAATCGGCGGCGGTTTTTGCAGGGCCTGTCTCTGGCGAGCGTCGGATATTGGACCCTCGGTGGTCGCGATGAGCTTTTCGCCGCTTCGCCCAACGAACGCATCAACATCGCTTGCATCGGCGTGGGCGGCAAAGGATCGAGCGATACCGATCACGCCGGCAACTATGGCAACATTGTCGCCATCTGCGATATCGACGACAAACGCCTGGACGCCAAGGCGAAGACGTTTCCCCAAGCCAAACGCTACAACGACTATCGCCAGCTTCTGGATGAAATGCACGGGCAAATCGACGCCGTCGTCGTCAGCACGCCCGACCACACGCACGCTCCCGCGGCGGTGCGGGCCATGCGGCTGGGCAAACATGTTTATTGTCAAAAGCCGCTGACGCACTCGGTAGCCGAGGCGCGGTTGATGCGCGACACCGCCCGGCAGTTTAAGGTGGCCACGCAGATGGGCAATCAAGGGACGGCCGAAAGCGGCTTTCGCCGCGGCGTTGAAATCTTGCGATCGGGCGCATTGGGCCCCGTG
>DASVGM010000126.1:0-8286 GCA_036379555.1 Pirellulales bacterium
AGTTGGCGGAGATGGCCGCGCGATACGGCGTGGCCGTGGCCGTCTTGTGGCGGCTGGAAAAAGGTGGCCGCGCCGCGCAGACCCGCGCGCTCGACGCGCTCTCGGCCTCGGCGCCCGTCGTGTGGCTGCTGGCCAACGACCCCTACCGCCGGCAAGGCCGCCTGGCGATCTGCACTCAGAACCGTTTAGGCCCGCCGCCGGAAAACATGGCGTTCGGCGCCGGCGTCGCCGCGAGCGCCGGTTCAACGAGAACACCATCTCCATGTGCCGCGACGGCTGAGCCTTGCCGGCCTCTACGTCGCGCGGTCAAAAATGAGGCCGCAACATCGGTGGCCGCCTCTTGGAGTGCGGTGATTCATCACCGCTTTCGTTGGCGGCTTCAGCCGCCTTTTGCCGCCTCACGCGTATCGCTGGCCCGACAACCGCCGCTGCCACTATCCGTCTTGGTCGAAAAGCAAAGGTCGCTCCGCGACGGGGGAAAGCGGCGATGAATCGCCCTGAGGGCGTGCGGCGCTTTTGCTGCGACACGGCAGCTTGACGCGGCGTTTTCGCCCATCATCGCCAGAGTGTTTAGGAGTCGGCGGGGCGCTGGTCACGGGGTTTTCGGGACCGTCCAGCGGCTGACCAACGGAGATCGCATCGAGCCGGGCTTGAATCTTGGCAACGTAATCCTCCGAAAGCTCAAAACCCAGCCAGCGGCGACCGAGCTTTTTAGCCACGGCCAAGGTCGTGCCGCTGCCACCGAAGGGATCGAGAACCACGTCGCCCTCGTTGCTGCTGGCGCGCACGATGCGCCCCAAAAGCTGCTCCGGCATCTGACAGCCGTGGAACCCCATACGTTCCTTGAACGTGCCGGCCACGCGCGAGAAATACCAGGTGTCTTGGTCCTCACCGAACCCATCGGGCACGTCCTGTGGCCGCAGAATCCAGGTGTCGTCGGGCAAGCGGCCGTCTGGATTGGCGCGGCTGTCCGCGTAAACCAGTTGCCGTGCCGAAGGCACGCGGATGTCGCGGTCTTTGAAATTAAACGTGAATTTCTTGGGATCGCGAACGAAATGGAACAGGTGCGCGTGCGAGCGAGTGAACTTGCGGGTGCAGTTGACGCCAAAGGTGTAGTACCAAATGACCCAGCTTCGACAGGTAAAGCCCAGATCGTTTTGGGCGATGAGTTTCAGTTCGGCCGCGTATTCGTCGCCGATGGCCAGCCAGAAGGTGCCCGTCGGCTTGAGCGCCCGCCCGACGCCGGCCATCCACTCACGACTCCAGGCGAGATACCGCTCGTAGGGTTGCCGATCATGATAGACGTCATAATCGTAGCCGATGTTGAACGGCGGGTCGGCAAACGCCAAGTCGACTGAACCCTCTTCAAGCTCCCGCAGGCGGGCGACGCAGTCGCCCTGATAAAGTTGGTTGACGGCCAATGCCACTCCATGATCTCCTTATATCGCCACTGATACCGTGTGAGGCCGCCTAGCCATGTTGATGCGCTTCCGGCCACCAGGGAGCGATCTGAATCACATCGCTCTGCGGGCTGTGGCGCGGATCGAGCGACAGCACGGGTTCGGTGTTGTCGTAGCCGCTGGGATTGGTGCGGCGAATGTAGTCTTCAAACTCCGGCCGGAACTTGCGAATCGCGTTTTTGATCGGCCAGGCCGCGCCGTCGGCCAGGCCGCAAATCGTGGTGCCGGGAATAATGCCGATCGTATCGCCGATTTCCAACAGCAAATCGAGATCGCGCAGCCGCCCTTTGCCGGCCTTGATGCGCTCCATCATTTCCAGGCTCCAGCGCGTTCCCTCGCGGCAAGGAGTGCATTGCCCGCAGCTTTCGTGCGCGAAGAAGCGGCAAGTGTTGTGCAGAAAATCGACCATGCTCACCGTCTCGTCCATGACCGTGACCGCCGCAGTGCCCAGGCCCAGGCAGCCCACCTTGCCCAACGCGTTGAAATCGAGCGGCGTATCAAGCTCGTCCGCGCTCAACAGCCCCATGCTGATGCCGCCGGGCACCGCCGCTTTGGCCTTACGCCCCTTCCATACGCCGCCGCCGAAACGGTCGATCAGTTCACGGCAGGTAAGGCCGAGCGGCGCTTCGTAACAGCCGGGCTTGTTGACGTGGCCGCTGACGCAATAGAGCTTGGGTCCGTAGCTGCCCGGATCGCGCGGATTGTTGGGGTCGGAAGGGACGCCGATCGACTTGAACCACTCGACGCCGCGCGCGGCGATTTGCGCGACGCAGGCCGCCGTCTCGATGTTGTTCACCACGGTCGGCTTGCGAAACACGCCCTCGACGGCCGGAAACGGCGGCTTGATGCGCGGCCAGGCGCGTTTGCCTTCCAGGCTTTCGATCAGCCCGGTCTCTTCGCCGCAGATGTAGGCCGCCGCGCCGCGATGCAGATAAATATCGAGCGAAAACTCGCTCCCCTGAATGTTCTTGCCCAGCAAGCCGGCCGCGTAGCATTCGTCAATGGCCTGCTGCAGGCGTTTGAACGATTGCGGATATTCGTAACGCAGGTAGATATAGGCCGTGGTGGCCCGCGTGCCGTAGCAGCTTAGGATCGTGCCTTCCAGCACCTGGTGGGGATCTTGCTCCATCAGGATGCGGTTATTGAAGGTGGCCGGCTCGCTTTCGTCGGCGTTGATGCACATGTAGATCGGGCCGGGATGGTCCTTGGGCAGAAAGGTCCATTTCAGGCCGGTGGGAAAACCCGCGCCGCCGCGGCCGCGCAAGTTGCTCGACTTGATCAGGTCGACAAACTTGGCCGGGTCCATCTCTTTGAGCACTCTTTTCAGTGCCGAATAACCGCCGCTTTGCTCATACACGCCAAGCGTGTGGCTGTCGGGCTTGTTGATGTTGGCCAGCAGTACGGGTTCAAAGTCAGGCACGGCGGAAGCTCGATTTTTAGTGGCGAAGAATGGTGCAGTTTAGCAAGCGAAGGCGTGGCGGAAAAGAAGGCAAAGTTGCTGCCGCCAAGTCGGTGGCATTGTCGGCGATCGGATGCGCTCGTGGCCGTGTGGCATATAATACTTCTGGGTGGAAAAACGACAGATGTGTCGTTTTTCCACCCAAAAGAGTTATGTCGTGGCCGCGTATCCTATCTCCGCGCCACGCGGCTCGAAAGAAGATCGAATTTGGGCCGGACGCCCCGGCGGCCAACACCCCGTCAGAACTTTTCTTGACTGCCGCTTTGCCGTAGCATTAACGTATGAACCCAAAGGCCAAGAAGATCATCGGCGGCGCGGCAGCTTGCGTGGCGCTGACGTGGTTGATCGCGTTGGCAGCCGTCGCCTTACGCCCTCCCGCGCCGCTGACCGCGGTCGAAAAGCGGCTGGTGGCCAACTGGAACAAGGTTTACTCACTCGACGAAGACGATTCCGTCAGGAGCTTGTGCCTGGTGCGGCATGGTACGAGCATGGTATGATGCGAAACGGCAGAGAGCCACGAGCACGCAACGAGGTCTACTGCGATTGGTTGGCATCACTACGAGGTTTGGCAATCGTGATCAAGTCAAGGCATGGAGTCGTACACGGAAGAACGATCGAGTTCAATGAGGATCTTGGGATGGCGGACGGGCAAGAGGTTGAAGTTCAGGTAACGGCCGTGCCGCGCGGAAAAGAATGGGGCGCCGGCATTCTTCGCACGGCCGGGGCATTGGCCGACGACCCTTACTGGGACGCGATCATGGAGCAGGTTCACCAGACCCGCAAGGCCAATCGTCGCCCGCAACTTGATGGCAAATGACCCACCTGCTTGACACGAACATCTGCTCGGCCCACATGAGGCGTCCCGGTGGTCTTGCGCATCGATTCTTTCAGCACGCTGGGGGTATCGCAATTTCGACGATTGTGTTGGCGGAATTGTATTCAGGAGCGTATAAGCACCCCAGTCCTGCGAAATTGCTGGCGTTGATTGCCGATTTACTGCAAGAAGTAATGGTACTTGATTTCGATTCGGCTTGTGCGCACGAGTTCGGCATGCTCCAAGGCGTGTTGTTGCAGCAAGGCATTGTCATTCCAGAGGCGGACCTCATGATCGGGGCGGTGGCCAGGCTGCACGACCTAACCTTGGTGACGCACAATACCGCTGATTTTCAAAGGATCCCTGGTTTGCGTCTCGACGACTGGCTCGCTCCCTGACGGCCCATTGCCGCCAGCGCCGGTTTCGCCTAGCATAAGGCAATTGCCCCAGATCGGTGGGCCTAACCCTGATTGTTTCATGCCTGAAAACCGTTTTGGATTCGTTGGAGCCGGCCGTATGGCCACCGCCCTGGCCAAGGGCCTGGTGGATCGCGGCCTGGCCTTGCCTGAGGAGGTGGTCGCCAGCGATCCGCTGCGCGCGGCCGTGGAACAATTTCAGCGCACGACGGGCGGAAGAGTGGCGGCGAACAACCTGTTGCTGGCCGAGCAGGCCGATTGCCTGTTTCTCGCCGTCAAGCCGCAGCAGATGAGCGATGTGCTGGGCCAACTCACCGGCCGCCTCACGCGGCGGCATTTGGTGGTGTCAATCGCCGCGGGCGTGCCGCTCTCGACCATCGCGGGGGCGCTGGGCGAGGGGCCGCGACTGGTGCGTGTCATGCCCAATACGCCCTGCCTGATCGGCCAAGGGGCCAGCGCCTATTGCCTGGGGCCGGGCGCCACTAGCGAAGATGGACAGCTTGTGGGAACATTGTTGGAGGCCGTGGGCCTGGCATTGGAAGTGAATGAAAAACTGCTCGACGCCGTGACCGGTTTGTCGGGATCGGGGCCGGCGTTTGTGTATTTGATGATTGAAGCGCTTAGCGATGGCGGCGTGCGCATGGGCCTGCCGCGCGACGTGGCGTTGGCCTTGGCCGCGCAAACGGTTCGCGGCGCGGCGGAACTGGTTTTGACCTCGGCGCAGCATCCGGCCGTACTGAAAGACCAGGTGACCAGTCCCGGCGGCACGACCATCGCCGGGTTGCAAGTTTTGGAGGCGGGCGGCGTGCGGGGGGCCTTGATGGCCGCCGTCGAAGCGGCCACCCGGCGCTCGGCCGAACTGGGAAAATAGCCGCGCGACCGCGGCCGACATGAACCAACTGGGGCGCTGTTTATCACCAAGACCTGAGGGCTTACCAATATGTCCGTGTTCTGTCTGATTGACGACAAGCACGTGCCCTTGTATCGCGTGATCTGGGTTTCGGCCACACCGCATTTTTGCGGCGCCGAGTCGTGCGAGCGCGAGGGGTATTACGAAGTGCGGCTTGAGCAAGGTGAGGTTGTTTGGGCCAACCACAAGGAGCGCGACGGCCTGCTCGAAGCGCTTGAAGAATGGGCCGGCGGCGTCGGTCCTGAGGAAGAGGAAGACGGAAACTGGCAATAGACTCACTGTTGGCAACCAAAGGATCACGGCTCATGGACATGGACGAACGCTTTGAATGGCGCGAGACGTATTTCATTCTGTTTCTCGCGGCAAAGCGCCCCAGCTTGCAACAGATTGAAAAGACGGTGCGCAAGCTCGGTTCGCATTTTGAATTCAGCGGCAAGGAAGTGGATGAAGACGGCCTGCTGGAAACACTGCACATTCGCTCGCCCGAAGATCATTCCGCCTTGGAAATCGACTATTTGGTCGGCGACGAGGTACGCATGCAAATCGACGAGCTCGTCAAGCAAATGCGCGGCGAGACCGCCGAACGCGCCAAGCTCGACCTCTTGAAGAAGTGCGATGCGCGCTTTGAGGTCATGCACTTTGAAGAAATGAGCGACGGCGGCGACCGCGACGACCCCGATGAAGAGTTCGACCCCAGCGCGCTTTTGGTGGTGCTCGAAGCCCTGGTCGATCTGACCGGCGGCGTGGGCGTCGATCCGCAATCGGGCACGTTACTTTGAGGGCGTGCTTCATGCCGGCGGAACGCCGCTTGCCAAAAGCCGCCCTGCGACGCGCAAAGTAGCCGTGGCCGGAGGGACACGTCAAGATTCCTTGATAACGCCCGGATAACGCCGCCGGGGCGCGGTCATGGTGAAGCCGGCGGCGCGAATCCAACGCAAACCGACGTGGACCACCGCGGACATGCCGCACATGAAGCCGCAGAGCGAAGCAATCGCTTCCAATGGCGGGCCAGGATCCAGACTCATACTGCTGACGGCCACCAGAACGCCGGGTAGGAGAAGAGTATAGACGGCCAACAACATGTTCGCCGCCCATAGATCGCCCACCACGATGCCGGTGCAAATGCACGGTATGGCGGTCAAAATGCTGATGATCGGCAGGCCAACGAGAATGCTCAACAACGCTTCCGTCGGCACGCCTGCCCCGCGCGCGACCCCGAGGCACCCCGCCACCACCGCGGTTGCCGCGAAGATATGGCGCAGGTCAAAGCGCCGGGCCTCGTCCGCCGCCGCATCCGGGGTGTGACACTCAGCGCGAATCCGCCACGCGAAAAAGAACCTGATTACCCAAAGCGGCGATTGGGTGGCGAGCATCGCGACGGGCAGCATACCGAGCGCTTCCGGCAGCGCGGATAGATTCGCCTGATCGTGCATGGCCCAGCCAATGTACAAGCCGAGGGCGAGTGCGAACATGCCGCCCAAGACCTCCGCCAGCCGGCTCTTCCACGGCGTCGGGCCGAAAACCGCCCACACCGCCAGCCAATTCCACTGGCCGAGCAATAGCCCGATGAACGGCGCCACGAGCCAAGCCTTGTCGGCCATCGGGGTGAACAGCGGAGACAGAAGATTCAGCACCGCGAGCAGCGCGATCATCGACCAAAAAACGTCCGTCGGTTGAAGTGGCTTGCGATCGTTCATGTTGTCGTCCGTTTTTACTGATCCTTGCGCAAATAAAGAGGAGGTTGCCGCGATAACGCGTTCTAGCGGTCAATCATGCGCTCTACCGAGGTAAACTCGGCAGGGGCGGAACAAAACTGGCGTCAACGATACACGGCACGCGACGCCTCGTTTGCGCAGGCCCGGCCGTCGCTCTATCCGCTCTTCAACTCAACGACGGCAACCATGAGATGATTTGCAATCGCCGCCGGGGCGGGTAAAATTTCATATCGCTTGGGGAAATATGAACACCATCAGTCTAAACCTGGAAGATACCGTAACCGCTTTGCTAGAAGCGACCAATCAGCCGGTGCATGAAGCGGCACGGGAATTCATTATTTTAGAGCTGTATCGGCGCGGAACCCTTTCCAGCGGCAAAGCGGCCGAACTGCTCGCGATGTCCCGTTGGGAATTTATCCGTTTCGCTTCTCGCTTGGGCATCTCCTTCTTCGACATGACGGCGGACGAATGGCAAGCTGAGCGGCTGCAGGCGAAAGCATTATGACGTCGGGAGTCGTCATCTCGAATGCCAGCCCGCTTATCGCATTGGAGCAAATCGATCAACTCGGTTTGCTCGAACAGCTTTTCACTTCGGTCGTAGTTCCGCCCGCCGTAACAAGGGAGGTTTCGCCATCGGTCATTTTGCCGGTGTGGATCACCGAGCAAGCTTTGTCTCAACCTGTCGGGCCGCGCATTTTAAGTGCCTCGCTCGGAGCCGGTGAAAGTGAAGCGATAACTTTGGCTCTCGAGGCCAGTCGCGGTTGCTGATTCTGGATGACCGTCCCGCGCGGCGTTTGGCACAGGCGTTAGGCCGGTGATCGGAGCCCTCCGCCACCACCGGCTTCACGCCGGTGGAGCGGGTGATTGGCCGCTAGAACCGACGCATTACGCCGCCCCCTCCCGTTTTTTCGCGTCAGCGTCCGCCGCCGCAGGCGGCGGGCGCTGACCCGAAAAAGCGAAGGCGGAGGAGGTTGTCGCGATAACGTGTTCTAGCGGTCAATCATGCGCTCTACCGAGGTGAACTCGGCAGGGGCCGAACAAAACCTGAGTCAACGATTCGCGGCACGAAACTCCCCGTTTGCGCAGGCCCCGCCGCCATTGTATCCGCTCTTTAACCCGCGAACGCAAACCTGGCATCGGCACTTCAATTGGAAGAAGACTATGCTTGTCGGCAAGACCAAGACAGGAATTGTTACAGGATTAGCGGGGACCGGAAATTCAACTTCTGCCGTTTACACCGGGCGATTTCTCAACCCCGATCAACGAAATCGCCGCCGCCTGTGGCGCCTCTGCCGGCGCGGTGCGACGGTCGGTGACGACTGCATGTTGCTAAGTTGTTTCCTGGCTTCGTCAATGTCGATCTCGCCTGCCGCTATGCGCGTAAGCAGAGCATCCTCGGCCCGACGCGCTTGGTCGTCCCTGATCGATGCGATTTTCGCCCGGCCAGATGACGTTTTGTATCTAGCCGGCACGACTTCGCTGTTGTATCGGCTCCAATCGAACGGCGGGACT
>DASVGM010000127.1:0-7082 GCA_036379555.1 Pirellulales bacterium
CAGACGACCGGGGAAAACAAGCCAGGTGAGTAAGAAGCAATTAGCCCGGATGATTCATCTCGCGCATGTGAGAAAGATCAAGACGGCATCTTGGTGCGTGTGATTCGCTCAGTGGTTGCCTTCCAATCTTGAGGTGCCGCTTGCCGGAGTGCAAGAGTCAAACGGCGGCGAGCTTTCAGGAGCAGTCGGTGGTTTTGACTATTTGAACGGTATTGGGGCTTGCCCCAATCGTCGCGGAATGAATCTAGTATCAAACAAGCCGCGGCTTTCTAACCGCCCGGGCGCCCAGGCTTAGGCTTTCAATTGCTCGTCATGCCGCATGTGGCTGGGTGGCTGATCGGCGCGGTGAATGTTGGCCAGGGCCTGCCGGGCGCCGGCGTGCTGTTCGACGTCGTTGTCTTCCCATTCAATGGAAACGGCGCCGCTGAAACCGGCGCGGTTCAGCTCCACAAGGATCTCTTCCGTGCTGGTGGTGTCGCGCGCGGTGCCGGCGGTGACAAAGTTCCAGCCGTTGTGCTTGTCGCCCATGGGACGATGCCCGCCGAGCAGTCCGTTGCGCGTGTAGCCGCGCACCACCTGCACGCCCTTGATGTGCGCGCAATGAATGCGCCGGCCGTGCGCGCGAATGAAGTCGATGCCGGAGACTCCTTGCCACTGCATGTGCGAGCAGTCGAAATTGAAACCGGCGGCTTTTTCAAATCCGGCCGCGTCGACCGCCGCCAGATAGTCGCCGGCGCTTTCAATATCGCCCATGGCCCGTTCGCTGGGATGGCATTCAAGGTCGAACGTCGTGCCATATTTCAGGCAAGCCTCAAAGACCGGCGAAAACCGCTCGACAAGCAACTCCAAGCTGACGCGAAACACATCGGGTATTTCGTGGCCGCCAATCGACTTGGGCAAGGGCGGAAACAAGAACCAATGGCTCCAACAGTGCGCCGGCGAGCCGACAAAGCCGGAGACAGGCACCACGCGATCTTGCAGCTTGCCAAGATAATGCGCCAAGCGAACGGCGTTGACCAGCGCGGCGGCGGCCTGCCGCTGCACGACTCGGCCCACTTCAGCGGGCACAAAAAACGGATCGGTGCGCGGCGGCCGGTTGCCCGCCGCGCGCCAGTTTGCGTATGCCTCGGCCGCTTCTCCGCCCAAAAACTGCACCGTTTTGGCGCTAGGCTCATCGCCCAGGGCTTGGCCTTGTAAATGCCCCGCCACCGAGAAGATTTCCAGCCCGAGAGATTTGGCCTTGGCCACGCGTTCTTGCGCGTATGCCTCGGCGCCCGCATCGTCCGCACAGCGGGCGAGGTCCAGCTCCCAGCTCGCCTCCTCCCAACCATCAAAGCCGGTTTTCGCGATCCAATCGAGCCACTGATCTTGGGGCACGTTGCCAAATTGCCCGCGAACCAAGCCGATTTGGTGATAGGAATGCTTGCCGCTGCGATGTTGTTTTGTTTGCTGGTGGCCCACGGGCACCTCCAGATTTTGGAATAGTTTATTAGGCGACACGGGTGTGCCCGCAACGCCGTAGGGAGCAATCTTAATCGCTGCGCGGCGGCTTGTCCAAAGGTTTTGCGCGACCGGCAGCCGCAACTTGCAAATCGCCGCCGAACGATTACACTCTGACAGACGTTTGAATTTTAGAATCTCCCGGTTAGAGGATGATGACAGCAACCGCCACGAAACTGGTCGAGCCTGGCCAAATCTCCGCTTATCACGAAACGGGCTACCTGATGCTGCGGCAAGTCTTCACGCCGCACGAGGTCGAGGCACTTGAGGCGGAAGCAGCGGGCTTGATCCGGCGCACCGATCTGATCGACTGCGATAACCTCCGCTGCCGCTATCAGCCGGATGAAAGCGGCGGCCCGTGCCTGTTTGAAACATTCGATCCGGTGATTGACATCGCCCCGCGGTGCGCTGCGGTCACGGCCGAGCGGCGAATTCATGAAGTGCTAGAGTTGATTTACGAGGGCGAGGCGTGCTTATTCAAGGATAAGCTGATTTTCAAGCCGCCCGGAGCGCGCGGATATCCGCTGCATCAAGATTACATCGCCTGGAAAAACTTCCCCCGCAGTTTCATCACCGTGCTGGTGGCGATTGACGCCGCGGACGACGAAAACGGCTGCACCGTCGTTTATCCGGGCTACCATCATGGCGGCTGCCTGACGGCGGAGGATGGCGACTTTCACGAGCTGGCGCCCGACACGGTGGATGAATCGCGGGCGGCGCCGCTGGACCTGCAGCCGGGCGACGTGGCTTTTTTTGGTTGCTTCACGCCGCATCGTTCGGCGGCGAATCAGTCGGATCGCTGGCGCCGGCAACTCTATCTGAGCTACACGGCGCGGCGCGACGGCGGCGACTTGCGCGAGACGCATTATCGCGATTTTCACGAGTGGTTGCGCGGCAAATACGCGGAATATGGCAAAACCGGCGTTTATTTCCGCTGAGACGCCGAGTGTTTTCGCACGTCGCTGTAAACCGCTGAAATGCGACTTGCCGCCTGGCGCGCTTCTGCGCGCGTGGACGAAGCGCCAAAGCTGAACCGCAAACTTCCCTTGGCCAGTTCCTCTTGAACGCCCATCGCCAAGAGAATCGGCGAGGGCTTGGTCGATCCGCTGGCGCACGCGGAACCTGTGGAGCAGGCCACGCCCGCCAGGTCGAGGGCCATGCCCAGCGACTGGCCGTCGACGCCCGGAAAGGCAATGTGCGAGGTGTGCGGCAACCGCGGCGCAGCGCGACCGTGAACGACCAATTCAGGAAAATGACTCAGCAGCGAGGCTTCAAACTCATCACGCAGCGATTGTAAACGCGCGCGTCTTTCATCGGCCTCGTTGTGCCACGCTTCGAGCGCCGCGCGCATGCCGGCCGCCAACACGACCGGCTCCGTTCCAGGTCGAAAACCGGCTTGTTGATGCCCGCCGAACAACCGCGGCGGCAGTTCGCTGCCCGCTCGAATCACGAGCACGCCGATACCGATCGGTCCGTGAAACTTATGCGCGGTGGCGGTCAACGTGGTCACGCCCAGCCGGCGAAAATCGACCGGCAATTTACCGACCGGCTGCACCGCGTCGGTATGCACCGGCACTCCGGCCTCAGCGGCGATTTGGGCGATCTCCGCCAGCGGTTGCATGACGCCGGTCTCATTGTTGGCCAGCATGACGGCAATCAGCCGTGTAGCAGGGCGCAGCAGCCGCCGCAGCTCATTGACGATCACCCGGCCATCGGCTGCCACCGGCAATTTGTCGACATCCCAGCCGGCTTGCGCCAAAACTTCGGCCGGCTCGCTAACGGAGGGATGCTCGACGGCCGAGATGACGAGATGGCCTGGCGCCCCGGCCGCCGAGCCAGGCATCTGTGCGGCGCTGAGCCCGAACATGGCCAGATTATTGGCTTCGGTGCCGCCGCTGGTAAAGATGACACGGTCGGGCGGAAAGCCGGCCAGGTTAGCGCCCAGCAAGCGGCCGATCGCTTCGCGAGCGTCCTCAAGCACTTGCCTGGCACGCCGGCCGAAGCGATGCTGGCTGGACGGATTACCCCAGCAGTCCGTCGCCGCGCGCCGCATTGCCTCGGCCGCCGCGGGTGCGAGCGGCGTGGTGGCGTTGTGGTCGAGATAGAGGGAATCGATCATGGTATGTCAAACCGTCGTGCGCAGCGGCACTCCGGTGCGTTCGGAAAGAGCCGAGAGCAACCGCGAACATTCGCGGTCGGCGGCGGCGGCGGCGGCCACCGCCGCGTCAAAGTCGCCGGCCGCGGCGAAGGCTTCCAGCCGCTGGGCCGCCTCGGTCGCCGACGTGGCGCAAAAAACCAAAGCGTTGCCCTTGAGCGTGTGCGCCGTCCGGCCTAACGCCGCGCGATCTCGGCTGGCCAACGCCGAACGCATCTGACCCAGCAGCGCCGGACCCTCCGCCACAAACAGGCCGGCCAACTCCAGCAGCGTCTCCTCGCTGACCGACGTCGCCGCCAAAGCCGCGTTCCACTCGGCCTGGCCAGGGCGGTCTTCCGGCACAGTCGCGGCCGGAGGCACAGCCACCGGCGGCGATAATGTTGAACGCGGCGCGGTTTGCGGCGGGTATTCGCCCAGCAGTTGCTCGATGGCGCTGTAAAGCTCCTGGGCGCGCACCGGCTTGGAAATGTAAGCGTCCATGCCTGTTTCCAGGCACAATTCACGGTCGCCCTTGATGGCGTGGGCCGTCAGCGCCAAGATGGGCGTGTGCCGTCCCGCGGCCCGCTCCGCCGCGCGAATGAGGCGCGTCGCCTCCAGCCCGTCCATAGCGGGCATCTGCACGTCCATCAGCACAAAATCGAAGCGTTCCTCGGCGCATTTTCGCACCGCCTCAAGACCGTTGTTGGCGATCGACACCGTGTGTCCGTAGGGTGTCAAAAGAGCCAAGGCGAGTTTCTGATTCACCAGACTGTCTTCCGCCAGCAAGATGTGCAAGCGCGGCAACCGATCGCGCAGCGCGGCCACGCCCGAAACCGCCGCCGGTTCGGCCATCCTTGCGCCTCCCAGGCACTCGGTAATGGCGTCGAAAAGTTCGGATTGTTTGACTGGCTTCGTCAGGCAAACATCGATGCCCGACTGCCGCCGTTGGTTCGCATCGATCGAGTCGCCTGATGTCAGCAAAATCAGGTGCGTCTTCGCCAGTTCCGTTTGGCTGGAAACCTGCCTGGCCAACTCCACCCCGTGCGTGCCGGGCATGTTGGCGTCGAGCAAGAGTACGTCAAAGGGTTCGCCTTGTTGCCGGCGTTTAAGAGCCAGCGGCAAGGCCTCTTCGGGATGGGTCAGCACGGCGGGCCGCATCCGCCAATTACGGACCATTTCTTCCAAGATGCGGCAGTTCGTTTGGTTGTCGTCGACGATCAACACACGGATGTCGCGCAGGGCGGCGGCGTCGAGCGGAGGCGCGGCGCGCGCGGGCTCGCTGGGCAAGGCGAACGCGGCCGTGAAATGAAACTCGCTGCCTTTTCCCACTTCGCTTTCGAGCCAGATGCGGCCGTCCATCAACTCGACCAGCCGCGAGGAAATGGCCAGCCCCAGCCCGGTGCCGCCGAAACGCCGCGAGGTCGTTTCATCGGCCTGTTCAAAGGCTTCAAAGACCAACTGTTGTTTGTCGCGCGGAATGCCGATGCCCGTGTCGCGGGCGGTGAAGTGCAGCACGAGCCGGCCGTCGTTTTGGGCCTCGGGGCGGGCGTCGAGGACGACTTCGCCGCGATCGGTAAACTTGATGGCGTTGCCAATCAGATTGACGATCACCTGCCGCAACCGATGGCGGTCGCCGATGACAAACTGAGGCACGTCGAGAGCGACATGGCAAGCCAGTTCAAGCGACTTGCGATGCGCCCGCACGGCCAGGGATTTCATCGTGTCACCCAGGCACTCGCGCAGGTCGAACGACGCCAATTCGAGATTGAAGCGTCCGGACTCGATCTTCGAGAAATCGAGAATATCGTTGATGACCGCCAGCAGCGATTCGCCCGATTCGAGCACCATCGAGAGGTATTCTCGTTGCGTTGTGGTCAGGTCGGTGTCGAGCAGCAATTCGGCCATGCCGATGACGGCATTCATGGGAGTGCGTATTTCATGGCTCATGTTGGCCAGAAAGGCGCTCTTGGCCTGATTGGCGGCTTCCGCTTGCTCCTTGGCCCGCTGCAGCTCCTCCTGGGCGCGGCGCTGCTCGGTCACGTCATGCACAAAGGCGCTGAACAAATACGCCGACCCGATGCGCACCGGGGCAATGGTGATTTCGATGGGAAACTCGTGACCGTCGCGGTGCCGGGCCCGCATCTCCAAGCGGCGATTGAGAATCGGACCTTCGCCCGTTTCGAGAAATCGCCGTACCCCTTCGAGATGGGGCAGATGCAAACGCGCCGGGATAACCAGCTCGGTCAAGGGGCTGCCGATGGCCTCCTCGGCGGTCCAGCCAAAGGTCAGTTCGGCCTGGTGGTTCCACTGGCAGATGGTGCTATCGGCATCGATGGCCACAAAGGCCTCGTGAGCGGTCGCCAGGATGGTACGGTTGATGTTTTCCGTCGCCTGGATCGCTGCTTGCGCTTGCTTGGCCGCCGTGATGTCGCGAAACACGATGACTCCGCCGCGCCGTTCGCCGGAGTCGCTCACCAGGGGGCGGGCACTCACGCTGATCCACGTACCCTCGGGCACGTCCGCGTTGCGTAGAAACAACTCGAAGCCATCCACCGCCTGGCCGCGAATCGCCCGGACCAGGGGCAAATCGTCCGGCGGACATGGCGTTTTGCCGTCGGGCAAATAGCAGCCATAGACCTCCGACCAACTGTTGGGATTGACCTGCCGCGGGCCAATGCCGACCAGGCGTTCGGCCGCCGGATTCCAGAGCAGAAACTTGCCGTCTTCGTCAGCGACGATCACGCCGTCGCCCATGCTATCGAGCACGCTCTGCAAGACGCGCGCCTGGCGCCGCAACTCCCGCTGCGACGACATGAGGTCGGCAGTTCGCTGTTCGAGATCACGATGTGGCGCAGGTTCAGCGTGCGTAGACATGACGCCCTCCACGGGTGGCTCGCTTGGCAACTGCTGCTATTCTACCGTTTCGCGGCGGAATGTCACCCCCCTCTCGTCCGCCAAAATATGTAATGCGTTTTGACAGCGCCGGCTTAATTCGGTAGGATGAATCACACGAATAGCGATGCTCGATTTGCGCCTAATCCGGCCGCTTGTTCATCAGGCGCTCCCGCGCGATTCATGCCGTCGCGGAAAAGGTGTCGCTGCCTCTCAACCGGATGTCCGATGTCGATCGCGAAGATGAATACGGCAACCATCGAACACGAATCGTCAATCCTCGAACGGATCGTCATCAACCCCGATGCCGCCCAGGCCGTGCTTTCGATGCGCTTCTCGGCGGCCGACGAGCTGCGCATGCGCGAGTTGATGGACAAAAACAATCGCGAAGTGCTCGATCCTGCGGAGCGAGCGGAAATGGAGGCGTTTCGCCGCATCGGATCCTTCCTGGCCAATGCCCAGGCCAAGGCCCGCTCGCGGCTTTCGTCAGGTGACGAGGGTCAAGCCAACGGCCAATGAACGACGAGCTTCGCCGTTTGGTTTGGAGTAGGGCGCG
>DASVGM010000128.1:0-15535 GCA_036379555.1 Pirellulales bacterium
TTATGTGCTACGCGTGCGACACTCGGCGCGGCGCGGACTTGAGGAAGAGTGATGCCTTGACAATCGCCGGTTGGCATCAATCGAATCATTTTCGGCCCGCATGAAGCATAACCGCTCGAACGCGATCGATCACGCCAAAACCTGCTCCACCACGCGGGCCGCTTGCCCGTTGGTTAGCCGTTGCTCGCGGCCGTTGCTGTAGTACACCAGCTTCGTGTGATCGAGCCCGAACAAATGCAGAATCGTCGCCTGATAATCGTTGGGGGTGACAATGTCGGTGACAGCCTTGTGCCCGACTTCGTCGGTTTGGCCAAACGTCATACCGGGCTTAAAACCGCCTCCGGCCAGCCATAAGGTAAAACCCTGGCCGTTATGATCGCGGCCGACGCTGTCGTTCAACTCGCCCTCGCACACGGGCAAGCGGCCGATTTCGCCGCCCCAATGAACGATGGTTGAGTCCAACATGCCGCGCTGCTTCAGGTCGGCCACCAAGGCCGCCGCGGGTTGATCGGTGCGGCGGCAAATCGCCGGCAAGGCGGTACGCAAGCTGTTGTGGTTGTCCCACGGCTGACCGCCTAAAAACAACTGCACAAAACGCACTCCGCGCTCCACCAGCCGCCGGGCAATCAAGCAACGCGCGCCGTACTCGCGCGTTTCGTCTTTGTCCAAACCATAAAGCTTGTGAATGTGCTCAGGCTCTTGGCCAATGTCGAGCGCCTCCTTGGCTTCCACCTGCATGGCCGCGGCCAACTCATAGCTGGCGATGCGCGTCTCCAGGTCGGCCTCGCCGGGATGCAACGACAAATGCCGGCGGTTCAACGCTTCCAAAAAGCTCAAGTTGCGCCGCTGCGGCAAACCACCGGCCTGCGGCGGCGGGTCGAGATTCAGAATTCGCGGCTCCTGCGGCCGCAACACCGTGCCTTGATAAAGCGGCGGCATAAAACCGCTCGACCAGTTGTGCGTGCCATCGACCGGGTGTCCGCCCGGATCGGAAAGCACCATGTACGCCGGCAAGTTTTGCGACTCACTGCCCAAGGCGTAAACCAGCCAGCTTGCCAAGTTTGGCCGGCCGGTGATGCCCGCGACGCCGCCGTGAAAGAAACGGATCGAAACCTCATGGCCGTTGTGGCCGGTGTGGGCCGAGCGGATCACACACAAATCATCGACGATGCCGGCGGTATACGGCAGCAGTTCCGAGACATCGGCGCCGCATTGGCCATGCTTGGCGAATTTGAACGGACTGCCGAACAGTTTTTTGCTAGCCCGATTGACGAAGCTATAATGCACGTCGCCGCCGTAGTCTTTGCCGTTGAGGGCGGTTAGCTCCGGTTTTGGATCGAACAGGTCGACGTGCGATGGCCCGCCGTGCATGAACAGCGAGATCATGGCGCCGGCCTTGGGCGCGAAGTGCCCGGCGCGCGGCCGCAAGTTGAGCGGCAGGTTTTCGCCCGGCCGGCCGGGTATTTCGGCCAGCAAGCGATCGTCGCGCAGCAGGTGCGCCAGCGCCAGGCCGCCGATGCCAAAGGCGGAGTGCGCCAAAAATTCACGCCGGCTCGAAAAGCGGGGATCAATCGACATATAAAAACTCGTTGGAGCTGAGAAGTTGCTGACAAAGGCCCGTGAGCGCCGCCAACTCGTGGTCGGTTTTGACGCCGGCGGCCGCCAAGGCCGCAAGCTGCTCGTTGAGGTATTGGCAGGCTAATTCCATTTCTTCGGGTGTGGGTTCGCGCTGGTAAGCGATCTGCCAGGCGTGAGATACGTGCTTGGCGAGCGGCGATGCAGGCGGGGCCGCTGACGCCGCTGGGCTTTCCTCTCGCGGAGCGAGAGGGCTACTATGTGCGGCTGACGCCGCTAGGGTGCGCAGGCGTTGGGCGAAGTGTCCGGCTTGCTTCAAGACAAACTCGCTATTCATCAACGTGAGCGACTGCGGCGCGCCGGTGCTCGGCACGCGCCGCTCGCAATTGAGCGTCATCACCGGGGCGTCAAAGGTCGTGAGAAACGAGACGGGCTGTGAACGCCGCACTTCTAAATAGACGCTGCGCCGCGGGAGTTCGTCTTTCACCACCACCTGGCCCACGAAATCGGCCGTCACCGCGACCGCCGGCCCAAACTGCGTGCGATCGAGCATGCCCGCGGCCTCCAGGATGCGATCGCGCAGAATCTCCGCCTCCAGCCGCCGCACGGGATAATGCCAATAATAGGCGTTGTCGGCGTCGAGCGCTCGCGCGTCGCCGCCGCCAGCGGCGAGCTTTGCCGGCCGCCCCACTGACGATTGCCGGTAAACCGACGAGAGCATGATTTGCTTGTGAAGGTGTTTCAAGCTCCAGCCATTGCCGGCGAATTCGGCGGCCAGCCAATCGAGCAGTTCGGGGTGGGTCGGCCGCACGCCCAGCACGCCGAAATCGCCGGCAGAGTCGACCAGCCCGCGGCTAAAATGATGCAGCCAAACGCGGTTGGCCAGCACCCGGCCCACCAGCGGATGCTCGCCGTTCATCAAATGCCGGGCATACGCCAGCCGCCGCCCGGACGTGGCAAGTTGCGGGTCGTGCGGCACGATCTCAAAACGCTTTCCATCGGGCGCGGCGATGGTCAAGTCGCCCGGCTGCACTTCCTGCTGCGGCTGACGGTAATCGCCGCGATAAAAGAGGCGCGTCGGCGGCAACGTGCCCGGCTGCTCGTCGACCACGCTGACATAATCGACCACCGGTTTTTCGGCGCGCTTGGCGGCGATTTTGGCCTGGTCGGCCTTCAGCTCGTCGGCGGCCGCCTGATTGTATTGATAGAGCACGCCCGCCGAGATGTTCACCTTGGGGTTGGCCGCCAAAAGTTGCTTCTGCTCGTCCGATCGTTTGTCGGCGGGCGCGTTGTAGGCGTCGCGGAGTTTGCCGCGCAGTTCTTCTGGAAACTTCTCCAATTCTTTTTCCAGCGCTTCGGTCAGAAATTTCGTCTGTTTGGCGTGGTAGGCGTCTTCGAGCGGCTTCACCTCCGCCTCGACCGCCGCCGCCTTGGCGCGATCTTGGTCGGTATACAACGAAACGAGCCGCGCCGCCGGCTGCCGCCAGTGCGCCGGGTCGAGGGCTGGCTCAAACACCGCCCGCAAGCGAAAATAATCGACCTGCGGAATCGGATCGTAGCGATGGTCGTGGCACTGCGCGCAGCCGACGGTCAGCCCCAAGAGCGAGGAACCGACGATCTTGAGCATGTCGGTCACCATCAGATTGCCGCCCATCACCGGGTCGCCGCCGCTGGCGGTAACATCGGCCGCCGTATGCAAAAAGCCGCTGGCCGCCAGGGTTTCGATCTGTTCGGCCGACAGGTTGTTCCACGGCCGCGGCACAAGCTCGTCGCCGGCAAGCTGCTCGGTGATGAAGCGATCGAACGGCCTATCGGCATTGAACGAGCGAATCACGTAATCGCGGTATTTGTAGGCATAAGGCCGCGGTGTGTCGTCGTTGCCGTTGCCTTCGGAATCGGCATAGCCGGCCACGTCGAGCCAGTGCCGGCCCCAACGCTCGCCATAATGCGGTGAGGCAAGCAAACGATCGAGCAAGCGCTCGTAGGCCGCATCGCTGGAGTCGGCCAAGAAATCGGCGATTTCCCCCGGCGTGGGCGGCAGGCC
Organism: Pirellulales bacterium; assembly: GCA_036379555.1. Lineage (GTDB taxonomy): Bacteria > Planctomycetota > Planctomycetia > Pirellulales > JAICIG01 > DASSFG01. Next base: position 3,620 of record DASVGM010000128.1, read on the forward strand.
GATCAAATCGAACGTCGCCCGGCGGATGAAGGTCAGCCGATCGGCATCGGCCGCGAAACGCAAACCCTTCTCACGCAGCCGGGCCAACACGAAAGCGTCGATTGGAGAGCGCACAAGATCGGCGTCTGGCTGCGCGGCGAGTTGACTCGCATGTTGAACGACTCCGGCAAGTTGCGGCGGTTCGCGGCGGCGAATAGGTTGAAAGGCCCAGTAAGCCCGTTCTTCGGGCGAAATGTCAATGCCTGGCGGCAGCGTTTCAGGTTCATCGCGCAGCACGGCCGCGCCGGCGGCGATCCAGCGCTCGAGCGCGGCGATTTGATCGGCGGGCAAGCGTTTGCCACCGGGCGGCATTTCGCCATCCTTAACACGCTGAAGCATCAGGCTATCGGTGGTATTGCCCGGAACAATGGCGGGGCCGCTATCGCCGCCACGAACGGCGAAGCGCCGCAACCGCAAATCGAGACCGCCTTTGATTTCGGCGGCGCCGTGGCACTCAAAACAGTACGCTTTGAACACCGGCCGCGCGTCGCGCTCGAAGCTCGGCGCGTCGGCGGCCGATGCGGCGGACGGGAGGCAAAAAAGAGCGATCCAGGCCAGCATTGTCGGCTGCGGGCGCGGTCGCCGGTTGAACGATCGAATCATCATGCGGCAGGGGAAGAATCCAGTTTGGGTTTGGTGTCCGGGCATGGTGGGTCAGGTTTCCCGGACGGCGGGTATATCGGCACGAGAACCAGCACGCCGCTTGGAACATCCGGCCGGTAAAGCGGTCGGTGCTGAATTCTCGACTCGCCTTTCATTATATCGTCTGACGCCGGGAAGCAACTCCCGCGGCAGTCCGTTCAGGTGGTTACCTTGCCGATTCGGGCAGGTCGATCAAGTAGGCGTTGCCGTCGGCACTGGCGACCGCGATGCGGGCGCCATCGGGGCTGTAGGCGGCATAATACGCGACGCCCGGCATCTTATGCGTGAAAAGCTGCTTGCCACTCGCGACATCCCAAACGAACAGGTGCCCGGCGTAACCGGACGAAAGCAGCCGCGTGCCATTGGCATTGAAGGCGATGTGGTAAATATGATCGACATGGCCGGAAAGGGTTTGCTTCACCGCGGCGGTGCCCACATCCCACAAATGAACCATTTTGTCGAGCCCCGCCGCGGCCAGCGTGCGACCGTCGGGACTAAAGGCCACGCTGTAAACCGGCGCGTCTTTCCCGGTGAGACGATTCAATTCGCGCCCGCCGTTGGGATCCCAAAGCCGCACCGTCATGTCGACTCCCCCGGAAGCCAGCAGCGTGCCGTCGTGGTTGTAGGCGATCGTATAGACCGAGCCTTGGTGCCCGGTGAGTTGGCGAAGCTGATTTCCCCCGGCCACGTTCCACAGGCGAATCGTCTGGTCGGCGCTCGACGAGGCGATCGACTGGCCGTCGGGGCTGAACGCGACCGAGTAAATCTGCGAACCATGCCCCGAAAACACCTTGAGTTGCCCCACAGCCGCGTGCTTCCAAAGCTTGACGGAATTGTTTCCTCCGCCACTGGCCAGCAGTTTGCCGTCGGGCGTCCAGGCGACGGCGGTCACCGGCGCCACCCCAATAAACTCCTCAACCAGCTTGCCGTCAGCGGTGGAAAACACGCGCAGGTGATTATCGGCGCCGCCGGCGGCCAAAGTTTGGTTGTCGGCGGTGAAGGCCAGACATTGCACCGCGGCCGGCGTGGCAAGCGTGCGCTGCGGTTTGGCGTCGCCGTAGCCCCAGACATACACCTTCTGATCGGCGCCGCCGGCGGCGACCTGTTGCGAGTCAGGGCGGATGGCCACCGCCAACAGCGGTCCTTGGCTTCCGGCGAACTCACGAGCCTTGTTTCCGTTGCCATCCCAAAGGCGGACCAGCTTGTCGTCGCCCGCCGTCACCGCCGAGCCATCGGGCGAAACAGCCAAATCGCGGATAGCGCCGCTGTGCGCCGCCACGACGCGCACAGCCGAAAGGCTCCACAAACGCAAGCTCTGGTCGGTGGAACACGAAGCGAGGGTCTTGTTGTCGGCCGCGAAGGCCAGCCCCGCCAGCGCCGATGTATCTCCCGCGAAACGCTCCAACTCCAGGCCGCTCGCCAAATCCCAAATGCGCAACAGGCCGTCGTCGCAAGCCGTCGCCAGCTTGAGACCGTCGGCGCTGAACGCCGTGCCCCGCACGCTCTTGCCGTGCGGCAACGCCAGCGGCTCGGCTTCCTTGGCGCCTGGCGCGGCGCCGAGGTTCCACACTCGCGCGACGCCATCGGCGCCGGCGCCGGCGGCCCGTGCCGCGTCACGCGAAATGGCCACGGCCAACACGGCTGCGGATACTCCGGGCAACTCGCGTAGCCGCTGTCCATCGGCCACGTTCCAGAGCCGCACGGCTTTGTCGGCGCCGCCGCTGAGCAACTGCCCGCCATTGGGGTGCCAAGCCACGCTGGTTACGCCGGCCGGATGCGCGGCGATCGCTTGCACGGCGGCAAGCTGGTAGACGCGGGCTTGGTTGTCGGCGCCGCCGACCACGATGGTTTTTTTGTCGGGCGCGAAGGCCACCGCCGTGGCGGCGACATTCGGCGTGGGAAAGGTTTGCCACAGGCGGCCGGCGGCATCCCAGACGCGCGTCATGCCATCGGCCCCGGCCGTGGCCAGTTTTTGATTGTCGGACGAGATGCTCACACCGCGAATCGCCGCCGTATGGGCCGGCAGAACCCCGGCGGCTGTTCCATCGGCGGCTTTCCAAAGTTTGACGGCATTGTCCGCGCCGGCCGTTGCCAACAACGCGGCATCAGGGCTGGTGGCCAGGGCGGTGATCGGCCCGCCGCATTCGATCGTGCGAACCGCGGCGCCGTCGGCCGCGTTCCAAATCAACAGCTTGCCATCGGCCGCCGCGGCGGCGAGCTGAGCGCCGCCACTGAGAAAGGCCACGCCAAGCACTCGGCCCGCCGCGCCGGTGAAAGCCCGGGCCTCTTTGCCGTCGGCCACGTTCCAAAGTTTCACCGCGCCATCGGCGGCGGCGGAAGCCACCTGTGAGCCATCGGCTTTGAAAGCCACGGCGAGAACTTCGGCCGCGTGGCCGTCGAACTGGGCGATCTGCTTGCCGTCGCCGGCGCTGAAGAGACGAACCGTTTTGTCGGCGCTCGCCGTCGCCAGTCTGCCGCCATCGGCCGACCAGGCCACGGCCTGCACGGCGGCCGTGTGGCCGGTGAGCGTGGCGGCCGGCTGGCCGTTGGCCAGATTCCAGAGCCGCGCGGTGTTGTCGGCACTGGCGGTCGCGACAAGCTGGCCGTTCGGACTAATCGCCACGGCCGTCACGGGCTGTGCATGGCCTGGCAACGCGCGCGGCGCGACCAGCGGCAATTGCCAGACGCGTAGCATGCCATCGGCGCTGGCCGTGGCGAGTTGCTGGTTTTGCGGCTGAAAGGCCACCGCGTTGACGGCGACTGTCGAACCATAAACCATGAGGCGATCGGCGCCGTCGCCGGTGTTCCATAATTTCACCGCGCCGGCGGATGTTCCCGCGGCGGCGGTGGCGTTGTCGGCGCTGAGGGCGACGGCGGTGATGGGCGCGAGCGCGCCCTCCAGATTGCGCACAGGTTTAGCGGTGGCGTCGTGAATGCGCGCCAATCCATCAGCGCAGCCGCTGAGCGTCAACTTTCCATCCGCCGAGATGGCCACGCCGCTCAGCGCCGCCGGCAGTTGGGCCGCCGCGCGTGGCGGCACGGGCAGTTGCCAAAAGCGCAATGAGCCATCGCCGCCGGTTGTGTAAAGAAGCTGATTGTTCGGATGATAGCCGAGCGCGGTAACCGCGCCGCCCGGCGAGTTGATTTCGCCCTGCGGCGCGCCATCGGCCAGCCCCCAAAAACGAACGCTGCCAGACCGATCGGCGCTGGCGAGTTGCTGCTGATCTTTCCGTATGGCGACGCGAGTCAGTTCCGCGGTGTGGCCGGCAAGAGTGCGCACGAGTATGCCGTCGGCGCTTTGCCAGATTCTGACCGTTTGATCGAGACTGGCCGAAGCGAGCAGGCCGCCGTCGCCACTAAGGGCCACGCTCGCCACCTCGGCGGTGTGGCCCGCCAACACGGCCACGGGGTCGGGCACGATCATGTCCCATAGCCGCACGGTATTATCGCGCGAGCCGGAGGCGACGAGCGTGCCGGCGCGATTGATGTCGAGCGCCAGCACTTGGTGACCGTGGGCACTGAGGGTTCGTAGTTCGCGGCTGGTGGCAATGTCCCAAAGTTTGAGCGTGTGATCGAAGCTGCCTGTCGCCAGGGTTTTTCCGTTGGGGGCGAATTGCAGGACGCTCACGGCATGCGAGTGGCCGGCGAACACGCCGGGCTTCGCGGCCGGCGCCTGCGCGCCGGCCGGCCGCGAAGTGATCGCGGCGAGCAGGAAGAGAGCGATGCGAAAGTGTGGGATGCGCTTCATGCCAGCTCCGTCAAAGTTGTGCCAAGGCGGCGCAAATATGTTAGCGCAGCCCAGCCGCGCCCACCGCAATGATTTACCGATGCAATACAAACGTGCGCTCCAATATACTTAGGAGAATACGGCACGCCTACTGCCCGCGTCGCATCGCTCATTGATCGAGCTTGGCTCGATAGCCGTCGCGTTCGCGGCGCGTGGCGTCAAGATCGAACAGCAGGTACTTCATATCCAACCGGAGTTGACTGAGCGCGTCTTGCACAAGCTGCAAAATGCGCCGCCGCCGGCGTGTGCTTTCAACAACCCGATTCAAGGTGGGCGATAGCGTCTCGCGATAGTCCGCCGGCAACCGTTCCACCATCACAGTCAGGTCGATGAGGTCTTGAGGGAGGTCATCGGTGCAAATCTTGGCAACTCGGGAAACCTGCGACATGACGGCGCTCCATAATGATGTAGTTGTTACATGACGACACTAGAGCAGGCGATGTGCCGCCGGTTGCCGCGAATGCCGGCACAGCTACCTAACTGCTTTAGTGCCAACCTGTTACAGAATTTGTGCCGGAGGAATTGATCGTCGATTGTACGTGGCGAAAAGGCAACATTCGGTCTGGAGAAATATCGCAAACCCTGATACAAGACCAAGTTGCGCAAAACCGTCTGCAATGAACTGGATGATGATTTTGAGAAACAACGATGGGGTGAGGGGCTGGGGGTTGGGGGTTGGGAAATGGGGGTTGGGGGTGGGGGAAAATGCAAAATGCAAAATGCAAAACGCAAATTGCAAATTTGCGCAAGCGGACGTGCCCGTTTTTCTGAACCCTGAACCCTGAACCCTGAACCCTGAACCCTGAACCCTGAACCCTGAACCCTGGCCCTGAACCCTGAACCCTGAACCCTGAACCCTGAACCCTGGCCCCCTAATCCCTAATCCCTAATCCCCAACCCCGCTTCCATGCCCCGCCTACACCGACATCACGGCTTTAGCCTTTCGGCTGCCTTGATAGCGTGCGCCGTGTGCCAAGCGGCGGCGGCGCAAGAGACGCTCGATCGGGGCTTTGAAGGAACGGAAACAAGCTGGCAGTTCGCCGAGGCGGCGACGCCATATCGAGTGGAAGCACATCGGCGAACGAGCGAAAATCCACATGGCGGGGCGGGCTGTGAGGTCGTTCGCTTCGCGGCCGGAAATGGCGGCTATATTCATCTGGCGCTCGATATTCCACCGGCACGCGTCATTGCCGAATTCCGGCCAAGCGTTTGGGTGCGCGCCAATCGGCCGGGTGTGCGATTGCTCGGCCGCGTTGTCTTTCCACGCACGGCCGATGAAAAAGGCAAACCGCTCGTGCGACTCCTGGCGGGAACCGTTTATCAACAGCAAGGCGCCTGGCAACAACTGCGTCTCGACCAGTTGCCCAAACTTGTTGAGCAGGTGGTGCGGCCGATGCGCGCACAATACGGAAGCCACATCGACGTGCATGAGGCGTACGTCGATCGCCTGGTGCTGAACGTCTACAGCGGGCCAGGCGACACGCAGGTGGCCATCGACGATTTGGATTTGCCGCATTCTGTCTCGGCGGCACAAACCGCCCGGCCCGCCGCGCGGGCCGTTGCCGCCACCGCGCGGCGACGCGTCGAATTGATCGGCTCGGTGCTGCTGGTGGACGGACATCCTTTTTTTCCACGGATGATCGACTATCAAGGTGAATCGCTCACTTACTTGAAGCAACTCGGTTTCAACGTGGTGCGCCTGGCGACGGCGCCGCCCGACGCGTTTCTGGCCGACGCGAAGCGCGCGGGGCTATGGCTGGTCTGTCCGCCGCCGCCGGTGCCAAAAGACGATGAGGCTGAAGCGGCGCCCTTCGATCATCGGTACGATTGCGTTTTGGCGTGGTATCTTGGCCAGGGGCTGACCGCGCGCGAGTTGGAAGCGATGCGCGGATGGGTCGATCGCATTCGCCGAGCCGATGAAGACGCCAACCGTCCGCTGGTGTGCGATCCGGCCGACGAGATCGCCCAATACGCGCGGCTGCTGGGATCCGAGGGCATTTTGGCGCTGCGCCGATATGTTCTTGGCACGACGTTTGAATTGGCCGATTACACCCGCTGGCTCCGCATGAGGCCGCGGTTGGGTGTGCCCGGCATGCCGGTTTGGGCAACCATCGAAACGCAATACAGTCAAGAGCATTATGATCAGATTTCGATGCTTTCGGCGGGACAAGCGCCGGATCCGGCCGCCAATTACGAGCAGATTCGCCTGCTGACTCAGGCGGCGCTGACGGCGGGCGTGCGCGGCTTGTGGTTCACCTCGCGATCGCCACTCGACGCCAAAGACCCCGCCAGCCGGCTGCGGGCGACGATTCTGGCGCTGGTCAATCTGGATCTGGATTTGATTCACGATTGGGCGGCGGCCGGCACCATTACCTCGGGCATCAGCGCGGCGAACCCGGCGGGGCAAAATCCCGGTATCACCGGCGCGACGATTCAGGCTTCGCACACCCGGCTGTTGTTGCCTTTGTGGGCCGGAACGGGGGCGCAGTACGCGCCCGACCAACTCGCCGGCAACGCCATCACGTTTGTCGTGGCGGGCGCGCCGGAAGACCATAGCGTTTATGAGCTGACGGCGGGCGGTCTGCGGTCGCTGGATAGCAAGCGACTGGTCGGCGGCGTGCATGTCAAGCAAAACGAGTTTGGCGTGACCTCCATGATCATGCTCACCGATCAGGTGGCGGTCGGCGCCACCACGAAACGTCTCTGGGCCGCGGCGCCGCGGGCGGCGCAACTCAATCGCGATTTGGCGGTGCAGAAGTTCAACTACGTGACCGAGGTCGATCGGCAACTGGCGCGGCTGGCCGATCGTGTGTTGAATTCGCCGCGGCTGTTCAGTCTGGCGCGCAACGATCTGGGCGAGGCGGAGCGCAATTTCGCCGCGCGCGATTGGCTGGCGACATGCGCGTCGGCCCAGCGCGCCATGCGGCCGTTGCGGTTGGTCGAGCGCGGACATTGGGAAAAAGCGGTGGCTTCCCTCGGTTCACCGGCGTCCAGTCCGCTGGTGGCGTCGTTCGGCGAGATACCTTACCACTGGCTCTTGGCGCGCGAGATGGAGCGGCTTGGCCGCTCGCGCACGTTGCTTGAGCAGGGCGATCTGGAGTTGGATAACGCCGCCTGGAAAGCGGGCTGGCGACCGTTCAAGCACAATCAGCCCGGCCTTACGGCGATGTGCTATTTCGATCCCAAGGAACATTACTCAGGCGAAAAGAGTCTGCATCTCTCGGTGAAGCCCCTCGATCTGGAAGCACCGCCGCTGTTTGTGGAATCGCCTCCCTTGTGGGTGACGTCGCCGACCATCATGGCCGAGACTGGCCAACGGTTTCGCATTCATGGTTGGGTGAAAGTGTCGGCCCCGATTGAAGCCAGCCTCGATGGCTTGATGATTCTTGATTCGTTGGGCCGTGAGCCTTTGGCCGAGCGAATTGGCAAAACCAACGGCTGGAAAGAATTCACGCTCTACCGCGCCGCGCCCACCAGTGGCCCCTGGACCTTGACAATCGCCCTGACCGGCATTGGCGATGCTTGGATTGATGGCTTGACGATCGAGGCATTGCGTCCGCCGCAGCCCGCCCGCGCTCTGTCGCGCACCGAGCATATCTTGCGACCGACGCAAGACCGGCGGTAGCACACCGCCCGAGCACGGCATATATACTGCCCGCGGCCGAAGATGAGGCTGATGCACCGATCTCAGTAGGGAACGCCCTCCTCGGCTCTCTTGGAGTGCGGCGATTCATCGCCGCTTTCCACCGTCGCGGAGCGACCTTCGCTCCGGCCACTAGGGATGGCTGGCGCGTTCCGGCCACCACCGAGGGGTGCCAGCCTTGTTGCAGCGTTTATCTTGATCCAGCGTTTACGCAGGCCGCGCCCGGAAAACCCGTGCGAGGTCAGGGGCGAATCGGCCGAGCCAAAAACGCACCGACAGAAAAAGGTCGCTCCGCGACAAGGGAAAGCGGCGATGAATCGCACGCACTCCAAGACCTCTCGTTTTCGGCCGCCATCGCTGTAATTCCGAAAAAATGCTAGCGGCTGGTGGCCTGTAGCGTGGCGGCTTGGTCGCGGTAGCGCTTGGCGCGCAAATGCCAACTCTGCTGCCTGGGTTTGCTTCCTGACTGCTTTGCCAAACTCTCGTACTTCGCCGCTAATGCCAACTTGACGTCGATTAGCGTCCTCGCCTCTTTTGCCATCGTCCGCTCCTCTAGGTATGCAATGATTGAGTGTATGCCATTGAAAAATATCACAATCGCCGCGCGATTGCAATTCGACCGGCACGATTGGTTTATCGCCGCCGAGAAGCGCGTCCGAATAGTACAAGATGAAGTCTCGTTTCTTGGCTCGAAGACTCCGGTGCTTTCCAAGCCTGATAGGCGTGCCGCGGCCTAACACTTTCGCCGCCGCGCGGCGGCACCCGTCGTGGCCCTGCTCCTTTTTTCTGGGCTTGCTGCTGATTCACACAGCCGCCCCGGCCGCCAGCGGGCAATTGCCCGCCAACACGCCAAACCCGGCGGTCGCCGCGGCAAACAGCCCAACGATGGTCTCCGCCGGCGCGCCGCAAACGGGTCCGTCCCAAATCGTCGCCCGTTTGCCACCGACTGCTTCGATCCAAAACGGCGAGGAGCTTCCCGCACCACGGCCCGGCGCGCCATCGCCGCCTTTTAGCCCTTTTAGCCGGCCACCCGTTGCCGCGCCACCGCCATTTACCAATTCGCCGCCAGGCCCCGGCCCGGTCGCCCCGTTGCCGCCATCGAACGGCCTACCGCCCATCACTCGTCCTCCGCCGGCCCCGCGCCGCTTTACCGAGATACCGCCGGCGCCCTATCCAGCCATTCCGGTGCAGCCGCCCATTGGGTCGGGCCTGCCGGATATGGTTTACATGGTGACGGCCAAATCGTGGTTTCGCGCCGACGCGCTCTTGTGGTGGACCAAGTCGATGCCGGTGTCTCAGCCCATCGTGACGACCGGTTCGCTGGCCGACTCCGCGCCCGGCGCCATCGGTCAGCCGGGCACGAAAGTTCTTTTTGGGGCCAACAATTACAGCTACAACTACGTCGGCGGCATTCGGCTGGAAACGGGGGTATGGTTTGATCCGGGCCGCGTCGTGGGCGTGGAGGCCGGCTACTTCGTCTTGATCGAGCAAGAGCGCGATTATTCAAACCAATCAAATATCGTGGGCAACCCGCTCATCGCGCGGCCGACCATCAACGCGACCACCGGCGTGCAAACCGCTTATTATGATTCGCTGCCCGGCACGGTCGCCGGCGGTGTCACGGTGAAGCTGCGCAGCGAGTTTCAGGGCGCCAACTGCGACGGGGCGTTCAACCTCATTCAAACACGAAGCGTGCGTGTGGACGGCATCGGCGGCTTCCGCTATCTGAACCTGGCTGAATCGATGAACGTCTCGGACCAGTTTGTCGACCCGCTGGGCGGGACGCGCGCCTTCGCGGGCGCGCCAATCAATTTTAACGATTCGCTTTCGGTTTTCGACGGCATCCATACAACCAACAGTTTTTACGGCGGTGGCGGCGGCGCCCGGTTCTATTATGCCGAAGGGCGCTGGTACATCACCGCCTTGGGCAAAGTGGCCCTGGGGCCGATGCAAGAGGTGGCCACCGTTTTGGGCACGAGCAGCCAAACCGATCAAACCGGCCACACCACGACCGTGCCCGGCGGCGTGCTGGCGAACTCGGCCACCATGGGCCGGTATTATCAGAGCGTGTTCGCGGTCGCGCCGGAGGGGCGGCTGAACTTTGGCTATCAGATTACCCCATTGATTACCATGCGCGTCGGTTATACGTTTATTTACGTGAGCAATGTCGCCCGGCCGGGCGATCAGGTGACGCGCGTGGTGAATCCCGGCCAGGTGCCAACCGATCGGGCGTATAGCCCCACGGCTTCCAACCTGACCGCCTTTCAATTCCATACGTCGAGCTATTGGGCGCAGGGTTTGAATTTCGGCCTCGATTTTCGGTTTTGAAAGTCTGCATGGCAACACAACTTTTTTCCAATTCGCCCGCCGACCGCGTGTGGTCGGTTTCCGAGCTGACGGCGCAGATCAAAGACCTGCTCGAAGGCCGCTTTCAATCGGTGTGGGTATCCGGCGAAATATCGAATTTTTCCCGGCCGCAGTCGGGCCACTGCTATTTCACGCTCAAGGACGATAAAGCGCAAATCCGGGCGGTGCTGTGGCGCACGTCGGCGCTGCGGCTCAAGTTTGAACTGGAAGACGGCATTGAGGTGGTCTGCCAGGGCGATCTTGACGTGTATGCCCCACGCGGCAGCTATCAACTCGTGGCGCGCGCGATCGAGCCAAAGGGAATCGGGGCGTTGGAATTGGCGCTGCGCAAGCTGAAAGAGAAACTGGCGGCGGAGGGGTTGTTCGACGCGGCGCGCAAGCGGCCATTGCCCAGGTTTCCGCGGCGGGTGGCGTTTGTCACCAGCCCCACCGGCGCGGCGGTGCGCGACTTTCTGGAAGTGTTGCGGCGGCGTTGGAAAGGCGTCGATGTGCTGGTCGTGCCCACGCGCGTGCAGGGCGACGGCGCCGCGCGGGAGATCGCCGCGGCCATCGAACTGGTCAACCGTCTGAACCAACCGGTCGATTGCCTGGTGGTGGGCCGCGGCGGCGGCAGTCTGGAAGACCTGTGGGCCTTCAACGAGGAGCCGGTGGTGCGCGCGATCCACGCCTCACGCATTCCGGTGGTTTCCGCCGTGGGGCACGAGATTGACGTGACGTTGGCCGATCTGGCGGCCGACGTGCGCGCCCTCACACCCAGCGAAGCCGCCGAATTGACCGTTCCGGACGCGGACGAAATCGGCGCCGCGTTGCGGCGTCAACAGCAGCGTTTGCTTTTGGCCCTGCGCCGCCGCGCGTCGCTGTCGCGCACGCGTTTGGATTGGCTCGCCGCGCGGCGCGCTTTTCGCAAACCGTTTGAGGCGGTCCACGGCCACGAGCGCCGACTCGACGAACTTTCGTCACGTTCCATACGAGGATTGCGGCAGCGCCTGATCGCCGCGCGGCGCCGCTTGGATGGTTATGCCGCGCAACTGGCCTCGTTAAGCCCGCTGGGCGTCTTGGGCCGCGGTTACAGCTTGACTCACCGCCTGCCTGACGGTCGCCTGATTGCCGATGCCGCCACGCTTTCGCCCGGCGATCAAATCTCAACGCGGTTCGCCGCCGGCCGCGCCATCAGCCGGGTGGAGGCGATTGAAACTCCCTGATTTGATCATTCTTGTTCCATACTTGACAGCCTCTCGGCTCCGAGCTCGCGAATATCAGGATCGGCGTTGGCCGCCGCGCGGCGCGCAAGTTTTGCCGCGCGCGAGTGGTCGAGTTCATCAAGAAGTTCTAAAAGCATCCAGTAATCGTCGTATTGCTGGTCATGCAGAATGGTCTCGACCTCGGCATCAATCCGCGGCAGCACCCACTCGCGCGGCAGGTCTGTAATGATCTTCCG
>DASVGM010000129.1:0-8579 GCA_036379555.1 Pirellulales bacterium
GAGGGCGATCTCGTCGGGCGTGAGGCCGTAGGCGGCGTTGATGAGGTCGCTGAGACGATGCTCCAGGGTTAAGGCTTCGGCCGCCTGGCGCTGGGCCGGCTCGATCGTGCGGGCGTGTTCGTCACGCAGGCTCCGCAGGCCCGCCGCACTTAAGGGGTTCTTTCGCCCGCGGACCTTCTTCACCTCGCCTACAAAGGAGTCGGAGTCGAGGCGCGGCGTTCCGCAAGGCCGAAGGCCGCCTTAGCACCAAAGGTGCGTTAGTCCATAGCCCAGGGTGTAGCGCAGCGGAACCCTGGGTTCGCACGGTGAGGAAAAACGGTAGCCCTGAAAGGGCGTTATTCCCGTGGCGCACCGGGGGGTTCCGCCGCGTTGTTCTACACAAGTCTGGCGCGGTTTTTAGTCCCGTAGGGACGGCAGAGTTTAGCCGTGGGCGCAAGCCCACGGATCGACGCGCGACAATTTGCCCAGCCGCGTAGCGGCGAAAGAGTGTACGTGCGCGACCTCTGCCGCCGCTACGCGGCTTACCGATTTTACCGTATCGTTTCCGTGGGCTTGCGCCCACGGCTAAACTATTTCGCCGCCACGCGGCTTACCGTTGCGATGTGTAGAACAACGAGGGTTTCGCCCCGTTGGGGCTTATGTTTCGTTTGGCCGTCGCCAACCCAGGGTTCCGCTGCGCTGCACCCTGGGCTATGGAATCTGCCCCCTTCGGGGTCGGCGCGTCAGTGTTCCACCTCGCGCTGAAGTGGCAGCGGAAGCGACTGCGAAAACGGCATCCGCGGCGGCGCGGTCGCCCATAAGAGGGCGATCTCGTCGGGCGTGAGGCCGTAGGCGGCGTTGATGAGGTCGCTGAGACGATGCTCCAGGGTTAAGGCTTCGGCCGCCAGACGCTTGCTCGATGATGTACCGCGTGATCAAGGCCGGCGTGTCAAAGGCGCCCTCTTTTTTGCGACGCGTGCGCGCGGTTTGGGGAGTTTTTGTTGTCGGCTCTTGACTGGACGGGCCAGGAAGCCCATCCTCCACGGCACTCGCCAACTCGCCGCGTAACTTCTCGAGGTCCGAAATGGATTGCTCGAAAATGTGGCCGAGAATCTCCACGTCAATCAAACTGGCGCCGCCGGCCGATTGGGCGGCTTGCGAGGCGGGCCGGTAATCGTAAACGCCCAAGTCGCGGAAGAACGCGCAAACGCGGTCGGAAACGCGCAGGCCGTCGAGCAACGAGTCAGGTGCGAATAGCCCGCCGTTATAAGCGTGAATGCCCAAGGCCGCGTTGCCGCGGTTGATGGAGTCAAACAGGCCGCGAAAACTGTCCCAAATCGGCCGCGGATGGTAAGGGTCGCGGTGTTCGTAAGCTTTGCGTATGGTTTCGGTCGGCAATAGGCCGCGGTCTTCACAGAAAGCACAAAACAATACGCGGTCGAGCAGCTTTTGCGTGGCGGAAAGGACGTCGCCGCGCGGCGCGGCGGGGTTGTCACGGGCAAGTTCCTCAAAGGCGCTCGTACGCATCTCGGCGTAACGCTGATAGAAATCGCGCGTCAGCTCGCGGCCCACCTTCTGCGATTCTTCCCACAGCGAATAGAGGTGGCAACGTCCCTCGGCCGGCACGACGCGCTCGGCGCCGAGCAAGAACACAAACCGTTTGAGGTGCGCGGGGTCGTCGGCGAGTTGCTCGGTGTTGAAGCGTTCGTAGGTGTGTTGATCGGCGCCTTTGTAATAGAGCCGCGTCTCGCGCACGGATGTCACCACGATCCAATCGCACGGCAGGTTGATGGCGTAGCGATACGCCTGATCGACCGCCGACATGCGGCGGCCGGCGAAGGGGCGATCGAGCGGGTCGCGCGGGCCTTTGCCTTCCAGGGCAATGAGGTATTGCCCGGCGTGGTTCATGGTGGGCAATGCCCACCCTACGCCGAACCGGCCCAGCACGGCGTCGGCGTATTTGCCGTCGACTTCGACGTGCTTTTCGCGCGAGATGGTGTAACGCGGCCCGCCGTCGGCCGGGCGGGTGTAGCCGAGCACGCCGCAAAAGTAATCGGTGAGAAAGTCGGGCAGGATTTCTTGTTCTTTGAAGCTATCGGCGCGGCGAGAAGAGATCAGCTCCGCCCAATGCGCCAGCTTGGGCGCCTCGGCAAGGGCGCGATCGGGCAACGTGAAAGCGCTGACGTGCGTGCGGAGCACGTCGGGACGGAAGAGCGGTTTGGCTTCGAGGGGCACGGGATGAGTTCAGAGGTCGGGGTTCAGGGTGGGCGAGGCGCGATGCCCGTGAGTATAAGAGAGATATGCGACTCACAGCGCGGTGATTCGTAAGCATTCGCGACGATCCGCCTTACGGAGGCTCCTGAAAAAGGCCCAGCAACGGCAGGCTTTTCTGCATCATCGGGAAATGTGGATCGCGTGCCCAAATATCCATCCGGTTCTCAATGGCCAGCGCCGCGATCACGGCGTCGGGAAACGGCACAGTAACGCCGCTTGCATAAAGTGACGACAGCGTTTCGCCCACGACATCCCACGATGAGTCGGCGATCAAAAGCTGGCGGAAGGTTCCCAGGAACTTCATTAGCCGATTTCGATCATCGTCGCCACGGGCGCCGGCAAGGATTTCGGCGCGCGTCACTCCGCAGATCGCGAGCGGTAGAGACCGAAAGAGATTGTCGAGCTTCGGGTCTTTGCTTCGCAAATAGTCAATAAGAACGCTCGCGTCGACCAGAATCATGGCACATGATCCTTGGCGTGCCGCAGATCATAATCGCGCTGCCGATCGCAGGCGTCGAAATCGTAGTTCTCCAATTCTTCGACGGCGCGCCGCGCCGCGTCCCAATCGCCCGTACCAGACACAATCGCCGTCGGTGTTTCCTCAAGAATGATGATTTCAACCGTCTTGCCTATGAATGGTCGCACTTCGGGCAAATAAAGTGTTTCTGAATCGAGCTTGCGGTGGATGCGTAACGTCATTGCGGCGATCCTTTGAACCCACGGAACATTTTTACATTGTAACGCTCCCACATCGGCGACGCCAATACGCCTGCCTGGTTGTTCGAGGGCGACGTTCTGTGCAGTTTTGCACAGACCGTAAACACGAATTGAACGCGCCGCCGCGACCTGCTCCAATGGCCTGATGGGAAAATCCTTATTTGCAGACGCCGAAGCGGCGAATCGCAGGCAGGCCGAGCCGCTGGCGGCCCGCATGCGGCCAAGATCGTTGGCCGAGTTTGTCGGGCAAGAACACTTTTTGGGCGAGGGCAAGCTGCTGCGGCGCTTGCTCAAGGCCGATCGGCTGGGATCGGTCTTGTTTTATGGTCCGCCCGGCACGGGCAAAACGACGTTGGCCAGACTGTTGGCGGGCGAAAGCCGCAGCCATTATCAGCAACTTAACGCCGTGACCAGCGGCGTGAAGGAGGTGCGCGAGACGATCGACCGCGCCCGCGACCGCTTGGCCGCCTCCGGCCAAAAGAGTTTGCTGTTCGTCGATGAGATTCATCGCTTCAACAAGGCTCAGCAAGACGTGCTGTTGCCGGATGTTGAAGACGGCTCGATCGTGCTGGTGGGCGCGACGACCCAAAACCCCTTCTTCGCCATCAACAGCGCGTTGGTCAGCCGCAGCCGCATTTTTCAGTTTCAGCCGCTGACGATCGACGAGGTTCAAACGCTCCTGCGCCGCGCCCTGACGGATGCCGAGCGCGGGCTGGGCAACGAAGCGGTCAAGCTGGACGACGATGCGCTTCAGTTCCTCGCCCAAGTGAGCGACGGCGACGCCCGCCGCGCTTTGGCGGCTTTGGAAGTGGGAGTTCTTTCGAGCGACGAACGGCCCTTGCGTTTCACGCGGGCGTTGGCGGAAGAATCGGTGCAGCGCAAAGCGATTGAGTACGACGCCGGCGGCGACGCCCACTATGACGCGGCCAGCGCCCTGATCAAGAGCGTGCGCGGCAGCGACCCCGACGCGGCGCTGTATTGGCTGGCCCGCATGCTGGAGGCCGGTGAAGACGTGCGTTTTTTGGCGCGGCGCATTGTGATTGCCGCCAGTGAAGACGTGGGCAACGCCGACCCTCAGGCGCTGCCGTTGGCGGTGGCCGCGATGCAGGCTTGCGAGTTTGTCGGTTTGCCGGAGTGCCAGTTGCCGTTGGCCCAGGCGGTGACTTACCTGGCCTGCGCGCCGAAATCGAACGCCGCCACGGTGGGCATTGGAGAAGCCCGGCGTGACGTGGCTGAAGGCCGCCTCTTGCCGGTGCCCGTTCATTTGCGCGATCGCCACTATGCCGGTGCCGCCCGCCTGGGACACGGCGAAGGTTATCAGTATTCGCACGACGCACCCGACGGCGTTGCCGCGCAAGATTATCTAGGTGTGGAGCGCGAGTATTATCGACCGGCGCCGCGCGGCTTTGAAGCCGAGTTGGCTGAGCGCCTGGTGACGCTGCGCGCCCGGCTGCGCGGTGGCTGACACCCGCCGGAAGCGAAGGAACCTTTTGGAGTGCGGCGATTCATCGCCGCTTTCCCTCGTCGCGGAGCGACCTTTGCTTTTGGGCAAAAGTGTGCATGGGAAGCGGCGGTTGCCGGGCCGGCGACGCACGCGCCGCGGAAAAAAGGCGGCTCCGCCGCAAAGGAAAGCGGTGATGAATCACCGCACTCCAAGAGGCGGCCACCGATGTCGCGGTCTCAGGCGAGGCCGCGAAAAAACTTGACTTCTGCGCCGGTGCCGTCTACAACGGCCCATTGTGGGGCGTTATTCCAACCATGCACCTGGCGGGCCAGAGCCATGCAATCGTTTTTGGGCGGCGCGCGATCGCGCGCCTCGTCGCGGCGTCGTAAAAATCTACCGTGGCCTCATCGCCGTATCACCGGCGAATGGCTGGAACAACGCACGGTGTTGTCGGCTAATCTCAATTTTGCCATCGCGGGCGTACTGCCCAATGGCGAGCTTGCGCAACAGGGCTACGCGGTGCGCACCGACGCGGCGGGCAATATTTATGAGCTGACCGATCAGAACGTCATTAAATATGACGCCGCCGGTCGACAGCTCTGGTCGCTCCCCTATGACGCCAATATCGGCCTGGGAGATAGCGCGAAGGAAGGGCTGGCGGTCGATAACGCCGGCGATGTCTACATCACCGGCGGCTTCGATAATCTCGCGGGTTCGCCAGCCACGTTCGGTTCCACCTCGCTGGTCTCGGCCGGCGCCGACGACGGTTTTCTGGCCAAGATCAGCTCCGCCGGCAGCTTCCTCTGGGCCCAATCATTTGGCGGCAGCGGCGACGACAAAGCCTACGCCGTCGCCACCGATAGCTCGGGCAACGCCTATGTCACCGGCTACATCAACGGCACAGCCGCCATTGGCAGCGGCACCAATGCCCAAATCTTGAATATTGGCAAGGGACAAGACATTCTCGTCGCCAAGTTCGACGCCGACGGCACACTCGCCTGGGCCAATGCCTATGGCAACAACGACATTACCAATGAAGGTCGCGGCATCGCCGTCGATGGCCAAGGCAACGTCTATGTCACCGGAAGTTTCGACGGCACCGTCAACTTTGGTGCGACGCAGTTTTATTCGTTTTTCGGCTCCGCTTTTTTCATGAAGCTCGATACGAACGGCCAAATCCAGTGGGTCGAAAAGCTGAACACCGAGCCGGACAACAACGATGGCATGGCCCACGGCTATGCCATCGCGGTGGACTCGGCCGGAAACGTCTACGCCACGGGCCAGTTTGGCGGCGACGTCGATCTCAACCCCAAAGGCGGCGACTTGGTGACCGTTTCCAACTTCGTCTTTGAAGACACTTACGTGCTCAAACTCAGCACGGCGGGCAACTTTGTTTGGGCCGCCGACCTGCACCACGTGGCGGGGCTGGGCGGGCTGCGCGCCAAC
The DNA here is from genome assembly GCA_036379555.1 of Pirellulales bacterium. Classification (GTDB taxonomy): domain Bacteria; phylum Planctomycetota; class Planctomycetia; order Pirellulales; family JAICIG01; genus DASSFG01. The sequence continues at coordinate 5,861 of DASVGM010000129.1, forward strand.
GACATCGCCGTCAGTCCGCAGGGCAATGTCTACACCACCGGTTGGTACGACGGGACGGCCAATTTCTCCCCTAACGGCCTCTATCTGAAAACTAGCAGCGGCTTCGACGATGTTTTCGTCTCGGCCCTCAAGAACAACGGCACGTTTCTCTGGGCGGCCACGGCCGGTGAGGCGAGCTTCAGCGACGACGGCTATGGCATCGCCGCCACGACGGGGCCGGGCGGCGATTACGTGTACGCGGTGGGAACTTTTTCCAACGGGCTCGATCAAAATGCCAATCAGGTTGGCGTTAATTTCAATTCGGGCCTTGGCCCGGCTGATACCGTGTTGGCCAACGGCACCTGGGACAGCTTTCTCTGGGGACTGGACTCTTTACCCACCCGCATCAACGGCCTGGTCTGGAACGATCAAAACGGCGACGGCATCAGACAATCGAGCGAGCCGGGCGTGCCCAATATCACCGTGCAGCTTTTTTATGGCACGCCGGGCAGCGGCACGCCGGTGGCCAGCACCGTGACCGACTCCTTGGGGCTGTATAGTTTTAACGGCGTCGCGCCGGGCAACAACTATTACGTTCAGGTGGCGCCGGCCGGCGGCGTCTTCACCGGCGAAAACGCGGGCAGCGATCCCACCATCGCCAGCAATGTTTCGCCCACGAGCGGCGACAGCGGCGCCATCACCGTCGCCGCGGGCCAAACCGTGCTGGTCAACGCGGGTCTGCAAACGGTGGTCAGCTCTCCCGGCCTTAACCTGGCATTTGGCATCCCCACCAGCGGTTTTACTTACGGTAGCGGAGTCGTCGCGGATGCGGTCGGCGACTTCTACGTGACGGGCAGCTTTAGCGGCACCCGCACGTTGGGTTCGGGCGCCAACGTGGTGAGCTTGTCGGCCAGCGCGCCGAGTGATTTTATCGCCAAGTACGCCGCCAACGGCACGCTGCTGTGGGCCAAGCAGATTGTCAGCGCTATTGGTGAATACTTCAGCAAGATCATGCTCGACTCATTCGGAAATGTTTACGTCGCCGGCGAGATCAGCGGAAACGCCACCTTGGGCGGCCTCTCCTTGACGGCCGGAGCGAATGGAAACTCCGTCTTTTTGGCCAAGCTCGACAGCAACGGCAACCCGCTGTGGGCCACCACCGTGCTGGACAACGCCGTTGAGCCAAACGTCGGCTTGGCTGTCGATTCCAGCGGCAACGCGTACGTCGCCGGCGGATTCTCAAGTTCGGCCACGGTTGCGACCAGCCCTGTCACCACGTTGACCAGCGCCGGCGGCAACGACGTGTTTGTTGTCAAGTATTCGCCGCAGGGCGCCGCCCAGTGGGCCGAAAATTATGGCGGCAAAGGCGACGATGCCGCCGATTCCGCCGCCATCGGACCCGATGGCAATCCGGTCATCACAGGCACGTTTAATTCGTCGGCTTCGTTTGGCGCCACCACGTTGACGTCGGGTTCGTCGTTTGCCAACGACTTCGTCGCCAAGATCAACGCCGCCGACGGCAGTGTCGTCTGGGCCGACGCGCTCAGCAGCACGTTGGACAGCGGACCTCCCACCTATGGCAACGTAGACCCGACGTCGCGCATCGCGGTCGACTCCGCCGGCAATGTTTATTCGACCGGCAGCTACGACGGAACCATCCAGCTCAATCCGACCGCGGCCACCGATGCCGTGCAAGGCACCAACGCCATGTTCATTTCCAAGCTGGATACCAATGGCAAGTTTGTGTGGGGAAAGGGATTTTCCATCTCGCCCAACGGCTACGACGTGGAGGGATTTGGCATCGCCGTCGATCCGAACGGCAATGTGTTTTCGACAGGAACCTTCGCCCGGACCATCAACTTCGATCCCGCCGGCTCGTCCGCGGGCAACCTGACCGCCAACGGCGCCAGCTACGATATTTATCTCTCCGAGTTGGACAGCAACGGCAAGTTTGTCAACGTGCAACAGTTTGGCGGATCGGGTGAGGACGGCGGCAGCATGGTTTCCGTCGACGCCAACTCCAACGTCTATCTCACCGGGCTGTCGTATGGCCCGGCCACGTTCGGCAAGATCATCGTTGGCGCCAAGGGCGACCAAGATATCTTCGTGGCGCGGATAGGCCCCAACATCACGCCGCGGACCAACATCGCGCCGTCTTTCAACATTCTCGGCCCCTTGCAGGCGGTGTCCTTGAACGCGCCGCCGCAAACGGCGCCAAACTTTCTTAACAACATCGTGCCCGGCTTGCCCGGCGAGCAGAACGAGGTTGTCAACTTTAATGTCACCAACGACAACCCGGCCTTGTTTACCGTGCCGCCGGCGATCGACTCCAACGGCACGCTCACCTATACTCCCGCGCCGGGCGTTTCTGGTTCCACAACGGTGACGGTCCTCGCGCACAACAACGGCGGCACGGCCAATGGCGGCAGCGATACCTCGGCGGCGAAAACCTTCCCGATCACGGTCAACGTCAACCACGCGCCGTCGTTTACCGGCGGAGCGAATAGGACGGTCAACGAGAACAGCGGCCCGGAACTTTACTCAGGTTGGGCGACCAATCTCAGCGCCGGCCCGCCCGGCGAGGCGAACCAGACGCTCACGTTTCATACCGCGGTCAGCATCACCGCCGGCGGGCCTGACGTGATGAGCGGGGCAAGTTCGCTATTCTCCTCCGGTCCCAGCATCGACTCGGCGGGCAACCTGAGTTTCACGCCCGCCGCCGACGAATGGGGCACGGCGC
>DASVGM010000130.1:0-7697 GCA_036379555.1 Pirellulales bacterium
TAGCCGATGCGTTCGATTTTCATCGCCGGCAAGGGGCCGAATTGGTCGACGAGCGTGGCGACGATGGCCGCGCCGGTGGGCGTGGTCAGCTCCGCCGCCAGATGCGATTCGGCCAGCGGAATGCCGGCCAGCAATTCGGCCGTCGCCGGAGCCGGCACGCTACATGTGCCGTGAGCAATGGTGATGGTGCCGGTGCCCGTCGGCAGCGGAGAGCAGACGATGCGGTCGACTCCCAGCAGATCCCAGCCGATGGCCGCGCCGACAATATCGGCGATGGAATCGATCGCGCCCACCTCGTGAAAATGAACCTTGCGAATCGTCGTGCCATGCACCTTGGCCTCGGCCTCGCCCAGCCGGGTGAAAATGCGTTTGGCCAGATCCTTTTGGCGACCGCTCAACTGGCTGCCGTCGATCATGTCCGTGATGTGGTGCAGGTGCCGGTGCGCGTGTTCCGGCGGATGCTCCACGCTCAGGTGCAGCCCGCGGAAGCCTCCACGCTTAACTTCATTTACGCTTAGCTTCACATCGGGCAATCCCAGCGAAGCGACGCCCGCCTGAATGGCCGCGAGCTCGACGCCCGCGTCAACCAGGGCGGCCAACGTCATATCGCCGCTGATGCCGCTCAGGCAATCGAGATATGCGATTTTCAATTCAGATATTCCCTTGCTGCGTCTGGACGGGGAGGTACATTCTTCGATTTTAGGCCCGCTCGATCGCCTCGCAAGAGGCGGCTACCCGTCCGGGTTGCGGTTGTAGTTCTGGTAGGGCAGACGCACACCGCGGACGAAAACGTCATCGGCGCTGCCGATGTTGGCGGGCACGCCATAGCCCACCGCCCCGTAGGCTGTCACCACGTCGTCTTGATCGACACCGTCGCCGCTCACCCCCAAGCCGCCAACCAGCACGCCATTTTTGTACACTGGCGCGCTGCCGGGGAAGAAGACGACGCCGTTCTGATTGGCCAAGGGCGTACTCTTGTCGCGGAAATTGGTGCCGGGATGGAAGGCGTCGTAGCCCAGCACGGTCTGGAACGCCGAGGCCGGCACTGGGTTGGCCGGATCGATTTCCGCTCCGTTGGAGGGGTTTGTGCCCGGATCCCACAAGATGGAAAACGGCCCCGGCGGCGTGCCATCGATTCCATCCGGGAAACGCGGGCCGGCCAGAAAGCGGAAGGTGCGATTGGTATAGGCCACGCCGGGCGGCAAAACCAAGCTTTTGCTCAGCGGGTCATATTGGTCGATGGGCTGAAGCTGATTGGCGTTGCTGAAATAGGCCACGTTGCGCGCCTTGGCCACCGCCACGTCGAGCGAAAAGACCGTGGCGTCGGGCATGCGATACAGCCCCAAAATGTTCCCCTGTTCGTCGCCGACGGCGAGAATCATTTCCGCGCGCGGGCCGGGCGAAAGGTTCACGTTGCCCGGTATCACCGCCTGGCGAATGGCCGCGCGGGTTTGCTGCGCCTGTACAACGCCCTGCGTGATCATGTTGATGACATCGGCCTGAGTGATCGAACCATCGGCCGAGGCGTGCGGCAACACGATCCAGCCGGTGGGCACCGGCCGGCTGGCGCCGTACAACCGGGTGCCCGTCTTATCGATCGGCTTGTCCTCGGAGGGCATGGGCGTGCTGCGGCCGCTGATCGCTCCGACTTGCAAGACAGCGTCGATACCGCCCAATTGGCCGTTCGTCGGGTTTGGCCCGAATGCTTCAACCTGCACTCCCACCAGGTTGATCTGTTCCTGATAGAGCACACCGAAGCCGATATTGCCCGCACGGGGAAGCGAGAGGCCGTTGGGCGCCATGCTGCCCGCCAAATTAGGAAAATCGCCGGCGGCGGCGGCAAAGGCCATCCACTCGGCTTCCAAAGCCAAGGGAGCGTTCGTGAGTTGCGTGGCCGATTGATTCTGGCCATCGATGTAGTTCTGTTCGTAGCTGGCGTAGCCGAACGGCCCGGGGAAAAAGACGCCGATGCCGCCCACCAGCGTCGGGGCGCCGCCGGCGCCGATGGCATATAACGGAATGCCGCCGGGCAAAGTGGCGATGCCGCGCGATTGGTCATACATAGCGGTGCCGGTCACATAGCCGTATGATTCCGGCGTCGCCAAGTTTTGCCCCGGCGCGATGTACTGCGAAGGCACGTTAAAGCGATTCTGCAAAACGACCATGCCGGGGTCGCCGGCGTATTTAATCCCGTTCACGTCGGGGTGAATCAAGCTATCGCGATTGGTGTTTTCGATGCCGAACAAATCGACCGGCGGCGTGAAACTGACGCCCGGCGGAAAATGGGCGCCCAGGCCGATGGGCGCCACAAATCCCGGCCCGAGGATGGGCGAATTGGGATCGGTGCCGTTTGGATTGGAGTTGACTTCGCGTTCGATGATCGTGGATTGGCTCAAGAAACGCACCGTGCGCGAAGTCAGCGCGCCTGCGTTGCTGGAGAAGAACGCGCCGGTGCGCGCCAGCGAGACTGCCCCGTCGATGGCGAAGTTCAGATCGTTCGGGCGTCCGGCGTACATATCGGTAACCTGCTGCTCGACGCGCACGCCCAGAATGTTGCCATTCTGGTCGGTGATGGCGATGATGGCGTCCTGCCGCGCCGAGGCCGCTTGCGCGCGGTTCAGAAGCTGCTGCACTTCGATCGGTGTCAAGCCGCCGGACAAGGGGTCGGTGTAGCTGTATCCTTCCGGACCCAAGCGCGCCAGCAAGAGCGTCTGCTGAAACGAAATCAGGCTGCCGCCGCCGGCCAGATTGTTCGACCAATACGCCAACGCGGCGGGTTCGGCGGGCCGATTCAGATAGTTTTGATACTCGCTGTTCACCACGCTATCAAGATGTTCAATGCTGTTGAGAAAGGAGGCCGCCACGGCCGAGCGCGTCTCTCCGCCCAAAAGCTGATTGTCCCAATAAGTGATGTCGCCTGCCGGAGCGGCGCGGTCGAGCACGTCGTGGTACAAGCCCGTCACGAAACCCGTGTCGCTGGCGCCTTGTTTAACGTAATATTCCGTCGAGGCGAGCAACGTGTCGGCGAGCTGTTCTTCGGGCAGGCCGCTGGCCAGCGCCGTCTGCCAAGAACTGATGGCGGCGGGCTCCGGCGGCCGGCCAAGATACTGGTTGTAATCTTGGATGACTTGATTGACGTTGTATTCCGCCGAAGTCAAGAACATCGTGATGAACGATTCGATCGGTACGCCCGCATCCACCTGGTCGAGAATGTTGTCAACACTCGCCTGGTCGATTTGGGCGGGCGTCCGGTGCAACACGTTCTCATACAGCTCCATGACGAACTGCCTTTCCACCGAGCCGGCCGAATCGGCGCCGCCGGCGATCAGCAAGCGGCGTTCTTCCAGCGGCTGCCAACCGCGCCCCAGCGTCCCGCGCCGCGGCGACGGTCTGCGATCAGTTCGCCGCCGCCGGCCGAAACCCAGCGCGGAGAGACAAGAGGTGAATAAAGATAACATATTCGCAATTCGCTGTATTGAGTTATGGCACCCGCCGCGGCACCTTTCTTATCGTGGCTGATTCGCACCGGGGGCGGGTAATGGCCGCGGCAGGGGTACAACTCCACGATACCCGTTGGCTACAGGCGTGTCGCTGACTTTCCACACGATTCCATCGTGCATATAGAGCCGGCGTTGTTCTTCCAGGTTCAGCGGCCTGGCGCCAAGCCGCCCGAACACGCTGCTTTGATTGCCTGACTCATCCACGGCGCGGTCGCGGTCGATTCCCTCCGAAACGCACAACGCTTCAGCTTCGCCATCGAGCTTGTAGGCGGCCACCAGCCGCGGTTGCGGCCGCGGGCTGAAGCCCTGGTTGGTCAGCATTTCAGCCGACGTTAATTGCACCACCAGCAACCCTTGTTTGCCATCGGCCAGGTAGGCGAACTCGCTGGCGTAGGTAATGCCCAGCTTCACGTCGTTCACGTCGCGGGCGCAGCCGTTGGCGGTGAAAATCTGATCGATCTTGGGCAGTTCCGGATCTTTCACGTCGAGAATCACCAGGCCCTGCTCGCCCGCGGCCACGTAGGCGTAGGTGCGGGCGACATAAACACTGCGCGCGTCTTCCAGTTCCAACGAGCTAATCGCCCGCGGTTGGGCCAGGTTCGTGACATCGAGCACGGTGATACCCGATTCGTCGCAAAGAAACCCATAGCGAAACTGCACCTGCACGGCGCGGGCGTCGTGGTGGTGCTCGCCGCCCAGCACGCTGGTGACAAACGGACGCTTGGGATCTTCGATGGAGACGACGACCAGTCCGGCGCGGCAGCAGATGTAGGCGTAGTTTCCCACGATGGTGATGCCGCGCGCGCCGTTGAGGATGCCGTTGGGATTAAAGGTCAGGTCGCGACTGAGAAAGTTATTGGTCGGATCGCCGTCCAAAAGCGAACCGGCGCCGACAATAATCAGCCCTTCATCGCGATCGGTGATATAGAGGTTGCCATATAGAGCGTGAATTGGTTGTTCGGCGTTTTGCGGATTGCGGATACGCACCGGATCGACGGCCGTTGTGGAGGGCGCCGCCAGCGACGTGGCATAGCTCGTTTTCACGTAGAACTGCTGCCCCAGCGGCGAGACCGGCGCCGAAATGATGCGTTCGGAAAAACCCTTGTCGTCAATAAAGGCGATGTCGAAGATGCGCACTCCACCTCGGCCGCAAGCCGCGTACAAGAACTCTCCGCGGGCTTGCAAGGCGAGAATCTCGTCCTTGCGGAAGGGATGCAGGTACATGTCGCCCACCGCTTTGGAATTGTGGTGATGCGAGTGCTTGAGTTGGCCGCCGTTGGCGACGTGCTTGGCGTACCGTTCAGGAAAGGCCAAGCGGTGCAGCGTGCTGCCAATGACCGTTTGCGGCTCGTCGTTCTCGCCGACCTGGATCCCTTGAATGCCATGATCTCCGGCGCCGACCCAGCAATAGGTGCCGACAAAGTTCACAAAGTTGGTGCCTTGCATGAGAAGCTGGGCCATGATGGCGTTGTTGTCGTTGGCCGCCGAGAGATGGCAATCGGTGCAGCTCTTCGTGCCGTCGGCGCCGCGCACGGTGTGCGGTACGTTGGTGCTGAAGGCGATGCCGCTGTAACCGTCGGCCGAGATGGTCTGCTGCTGCGTATAGATCGCCTCGCGGTTGGCGTTGTACGAGGTGACGTGAATCGCGCACGACGACCGCGCCGGACTAATGCGATTGTGCGTGGCGTTGCCGTCGATGCCCAGCATGTAAACGTCGTCGCGCAGCGTCTGAAAATTGTACGCCACGTAGTTGCGCGTGACGTCGCCTTCAAAGTGCAGCGACGGCAGCTTCATGTTGGCCTTCTGCGGCAAATGACAGCCGTAGCAGCTTGGATTCCACGACGAGTGACAGGTGGCGCACGTCATGCGCTCGTTGCGGTGAGCGCACTTGGCGCGGTCGGCGGGCACGTCGCCCCAGACGAGTCGGCCCTTTTCAAAGCGCACCGTCTTGGCGTAACACGCTTTCTCGTTGAAGTGTTCCGGGTCGGCGGGGTTGATGCTGTCGCAAACCTGCTTCACTTCCCATTGCAGTCCTTCTTCGACCATCGAATTCTGCACGAGTCGATTGCCGACGACTTCAAAACGCGGCCTTTTGAACGGTGTGAACGCGGTCAGCAGATTTGTGCCGCCGGCCGGTGCGGCCGGTCCCGACGTGCGCAACTTGCTGGGACCATAAATCGTGCCGTGGCAGTCCTCGCAGGCGATCTCAATCGCCGCGCGCACTTCGCCATACAACACGCCGTTGCCATGAACATCTTGTTGAAAATGGCAATCGACGCAGTGCATGCCTTTTTCCAAATGGATATCGAGATAATGCACCGGCGTGTCGGGACGCTTTTTGCCCTCCACGCGCTCGCGGTCGGTGGCCGGCTTCATCGCCTCCATCAGCTTGGCCGACGTGACCTGGCTGACCACTTTGCCCTGATAATCGAGAAACTGGCCTTCGCGATTCTTGCGGAACACGGCCTTGAAAATCCAGCCGTGGCCGTGAAAATCGGCGAACTGCGTGTGCGAAGCCTGACTGTTCAGCTCCGATACGCGATCGAGAAACTCCGGATCCGACCAGAGGCCGCGCACCGACGATTCTTCGGGATTGTTAATCAGCGCTTGCATCGCCTCTTCGGCCGTCGGATGGCGCTCTTCGCGCGGATACATCAGGCGGCCGTCGGTTTCGTTGTCCCACCACATGAAGCCCAGGTAACTGTTCATCACGGTTGTGCCCGGATGCACGTGGCAGACAATGCACTGGCTCGATGGAATCGCCCGCGTGAACTTGTGTTCGATCGGATGCCCCGGCTCATTCTTGGGAATCATCGGATCGGGCGAGTAGCTCAGTCCGCGATGGCCTTTGTTGGCGTACGGCCCTGAATGAACCGGCGAACGATCGTTGGCATAAATCACGTGGCAGGCGGTGCAGCCGCTCGAACGATAGTCGCCGGCGTGATCGTTCGTGCCCAGAAAATTGAGCGTGGGGTCGAGCAGACGTGTTTTCGTCAGGCTCACCAGCACGGGATCGACGCGGTTCCCCGTGCCAAAACCGCGCAAACTAAGACGACTGCGCGGCCGGCCGTTTTCTTCCAGCCTTTCGAGCAGACCGGAGTCGGGAATGAACCGCCCGCCACGCTCGAAGATGCGCAGCACGTTGCCGGGGTGTCCGAGTTCAAACCGAGGCAGCGGGTCGAGATAGGGGACGATGCCGCGATTCAGAATGTCTTCGTCGCTGGGCACCGGTACGGTTTGTACTCTTTGGGAGGCGCCGAACATACTGTAACTTTCACCAAAGCGGGCGCTCTTGAGCGGATAGGATCCGTTGTTATAGAGAGCCGCGCTCCAGAGCATGCTGCCGTGCGTCATCATGCTCTTCTTCATGTTAAGAACTTCTTTGGGATGGCAGTTTCCGCAACTGATGTGCGCGACGCGCAGATCGCCCGGATTGACAAACCGCACGTACTCCGGCGACTCATGGTTGAGCAGCGTATAGGACCGCACGGGATTGGCCGAGCTTGGCCAACCATTGGGCAGCCGCGGATGAACGTGAGCGTGCCGTTTGTCAACACACTTCGCGTTTCCGCCGTGGCAATCGACGCAGCCCAGCTTGACGGTTTCAACCTGGTGCATGTCGCTGACGCCGCTGTGGCACTGCACGCAGCCAAAGCTTTTGGCGGCGGCTTGCTCGGCGCTTTGCCGCATCAGGTCGATGCCCATCATTTCCGGCGGCATGGGATACGATGGCTGGACATGAATCTTTCCGGACGGCGGCAAGGGCGCGCCGTGCGGGGCCGGCAACATTTCGTGCCCGGAGGGCAAACGCTCGGTGGTTGCGCGGGCGTGGAACGCGGTGCGAACCGCGGGTTTGGCCGTCGGTGCGGCGGCCAACGCCGTCGCGGCCGTTAGGCGCATCAGCGCGCCGAGCAGTGCGACCGTCACCGCCAGCCGCGTGCGGTATTGTTGCATTCGTTCCATCTAAAACACCAATGCGATGTCTGTGAATCCCATAAACAGCGGCTTGATCGAGCCGGCGTGTAAAGGATTGTAAAGATCCTTAAACCCTTGGCCCGGAATCAGCCCGCCGACGCCGCCGATGATGATGATGTTGTTACTCAACAACGGACGGTACTCAAGACCGGTGCTTAAATCGGCCCCGATGTAGTGATGTATGTTTTGCTGGAACACGAACTGCTCCAGTGTTTGTGTTTT
>DASVGM010000131.1:0-8144 GCA_036379555.1 Pirellulales bacterium
GCCACGGCGCTGGTGTGAAGCGAAGACGATGTCGTTTCGCAGTTTCCGTAATGCTCCGGAGTCGCGTCAAAAACAACCATAATGAGTGGTGCTAATCAAAAAATCCCGCATTTTTGCGGGCGGTGCAAATTTGCACCGCCCATGTCCAGGTTTCCCCTCGCATTCTGTTTTTCTACCGCCTCACGCCAGACCGCGGCCTCGCGGCCGGCAAGCTCGTCGAGAAACGTGTTATCTATGCGGTTTTCGTGTCATCTATGTGTTATCTATGCGGTTTTGCATGTCATCTATGTGTCATCTATGCGGTTTTGATAGGTTCCGACTCGTGCGCGCTCAATAAAATCCAATTCCAGGCGGCGCCGCGGCCAAACACTTCGCTTGGCATCGTGCGACCCGCTTCGCCGCCGAGCAGTGAAAGGTTGTAGCACTCCCCGCATTCTGGCGCCCGACTGGCTTGGCATGTTTTCCGTGCGCACCGTCGCGCAGAGGCGTTTTTTGGCCTAAACCGTGTCTTGTCAATAGTTTGCAGCATTTTTAGTCGATTTTCGGGTTTGTAAATCGCAGACAATTCCGGCCGGCGGTGGCACATCACAGTACGCCGGTTACACCCCTCTTGTGGCTAAAATTGAAGGAGGGGTGGCTTGCCGATGACGGGTGGTTACAAGGGGTGCCGCTCAGGTATAATCCAGACATGTCTCGCACATCTCGGGACAAACGAGGTGCGTCCTCTTTTCTTCCCCCTCTTTTCTTCCCCGCCGCCCGACCGGCGGCACGGTGAAACCGACGACCAAACGAACTGATGGTGTCCAACCATGTTTCGGCGTTGATCGCCAGTCGCTGAAGTATCGGCAGCAGTTCCGCCGGAATCGCCCCGCGTTTGTCCGAACGCACCTGTCGACCGGTCCAATCCAAAACCGGCCCGTGCAGCGGTCCTCGCGGTTGGCGCGGCGGGCGATCGGTTCGCACAGCGAGCGCATCCACCAGGAAATAATCGACAACCGCCGGTGGTGCGGGCGTAACTCTGATTCCAACGGCGCATCATGGTGGGACGGTCGCAAGAAAACTTACGTGTCCGCCAGGCCGCCAGGCCGCCAAATCTGCGGAGCGACTGCGCGGCCGTTCGCGTGGCTGACGTGATCACGAAGGGATGTGTTGGGGTGCATTCGCGTCAGAAAAGAACGAATGCGATCGAACCCGTAGAACGAACCGTGAGGCGGCGGCAAATGCCGTGTAGACGGCCAACGTGATTCTCCACCCGGCAAGCGGGTGGCATCAACGGTCCAACGCCGTCACAAAGAAACGATGCAACACCAGTCAACCCTTCAAATTGCGATTTGAGGCGGCGCCGGATCGCTTAACCCACGCCGAAAGTTTCTCCGGGCAAAGGTCGCCGTCGCGGGCATCGCGGCAAACGGCGCCGCGCACGGCAATGTAATCAGGTTTACAATTCAATGCGGTGTCGATCGTTTCCAATCGCAACGAACCGGCTAGCACGGTCGTCAGCCGCGATTCTTTTGCTTCCTGGAAAAGCCGCGACAATGCTTCATCGTCAAGATGGCAAAAAACGTCGCCACGGTCTTTCGACCAGGTATCAACCAGCAACGCGCGGCAGCCGTTGAGCGCCGCCAAGGCGAGAATCTCCGCCGGTTCCGGTGCGGCGGCTTGACGCCAATCGGCATAAACAACGGCCACCGGAGCGGTATGTTCGGGCAACCGCTTTATCGCCCGCCGCCATTTCGCCTGCCAATCGCCGAAGGCGGCACAGCCCGCCAGGCCGATTTTGGCGAACGCGATTCCCGGCGGCAGCCGCTCAAGCTCGTTCCAATCGTCGTCGCTCCAATCGACCAACTCGCCCAACGCCATGCTCAACCTGGCGGCGGGACCAAGAAGTTCGCTAACCGCTGTCGCCAGATCAAGGTTCACGCGACCCAGCGCGCCGCGCCGCGGCTCTTTCAGGTCGATGAGTTCGACACCCGCCTCGGCGGCCTGCCGCGCCTCCTGCAAGGAGCGCACGCTGACCAGCAAACGCGTCATCGGGCGGCCTCACGCTCAAGCGTTTTTCGCACCTCAACCAGCCGCGCGTTGAGACGGTTGACCACGGCCACGTTCAACCTTTCGCACCAGGTGCCGCGGATGGTGATGTAGTGTCCGCACCAGGTGCCGAACTGGCGATTGACCTCCACGCCTTCCCACTCCGTGGCCCGCTCGGCCAAACGTACCACCAGGTTTGCCACCTCAGATTTCTTCCCGCCTTGTCCGGGCAAAAAACTTGGCCCCTGCCCCAGCAAAAAGCCCTCCACCACGTCGAGCGGAACGCGAATCGGCCGCGCGGTGCCCAGGTTGACGATCATGTGCCGGCCCGCAATCGCCAATCGCGGCTGGAGTGCCTGCACCAATAAAAAAACAAGAGCCAAGAGCGCGACGCCGGCGGCCACGACTCCCGCGACCAGTAGCCCGCCGCGGTCGCCCCACGGCCGGGCGGTGTAAACCAACGCGCCGCCGGCCAGCAACAGCGCCAACGGCAGCACCGCGGCTACCGCGAGAATACGGCGATTCGGACGCAACCAAGTTTCAGACATTGTGAGTCTTACCATAGCCGATCTTGGCCGCGGGGCAAGCCGCCGGCTGTCGCGACCGCGGCCATCTTGGAGTGCGGCGATTCATCACCGCTTTCATCCGTCGCGGAGCGACCTTCTTCTCTCTGACCGGAAAGACAACCAATGCCAAGTAAGAGGCTATCCGAAAACTCGCATTTCGCCGTGGCAGCGCATCGTGGGGCGGCTCGCCGAGCCGTCTTTCGCATCCAGACGGGCCGGCGGCCCGCCCCACGACGAGTTTTCGGATAGCCTCTAAGGAGCCAAAACCGCCGATTCAAAAACATACCGAAATAAAAAAAGGTCGCTCCGCGACAACGGAAAGCGGCGATAAATCGCACGCACTCCAAGACGTGCCGATGAATAATCCGCGCTAGAGCGGCAGATCGGCGATGCGCGTGGTCGCTTCGTCATCGTTGTCCCATAAATCGGCCAATTGGCGGCGAACGCGGCGGCCGGCGGTCAACAAATAATAACGACCCACGGCCAGATCAGCGGCGCGCCGCTGGTCGGCGTGATGGTCGTTCGCGTGGTTGCCGCCCGCGTGGCTGTCATGGCTGTCGTGACTGTGGCCGTGGTCGGCATGGCTGTCGGCGGCCTGGGAATGGGTCAGCGCGCAGTCGAGCCGGCTCAAAACGCAGCTTGACACGTACAGTTCGATGGCGGCGTCGGCCACGCGGCCAAGCTGATATTGGCGGTCGAAGATGGCTTCTTGATAGTGCCGCAACAGCCGCTCCACGTGCGCGCCAAACGTGCCGATCAGTTTGCCCAGCCTGGCGGCGTCTTCTTCCAACTCCGCCGCACGCACCTCCACGCGCGGCGGACTGAACAGCGAGCCAAGGCGCCGCGAGGCGAAGCCGCCGATCTTGCCCAGGTTGCCGCTGAACGGATTCGTGATCGCCTCCAGCACTCCCTTCAGTTCCAGCCCCACGTCGCGCAGGCCATACAGACCCACGATGAACGCGCGCAGCACGTCGTTGGCCCCTTCGCCGATCATGTTAATGCGCGCGTCGCGCATCAGCCGCTCGTAAGGTTCGTCGGTGAAGTACGCCTTGCCGCCGAAAATCTGAATCGTGTCGTTGACGATCCTCCACAGCACCTCCGTGGAAAAGACCTTGAGCATGGCGGTTTCCAGCATGTAATCTTCGGCGCCCGAGTCGATCAAGGCGGCGGTTTGATACGTCACCGACTCCATGGCGAATGCCCCGGCTCGCATATACGCCAGTTTTTCCTTGACCATCTCAAACTCGCCGATCTTCTCACCGAATTGCACGCGCGTGGCGGCGTGTTCGGTCGCTCGCTTGAGGCAAAACTTCGCCGCTCCGGTGCAACTTGCGCCGAACGTGGTGCGGCCGAAGTCAAGCACCGTGAGGGCCACGCGCAGCCCCTTGCCAAGCTGCCCGAGCAGATTCTCACGCGGCACGTACATGTCATGAAAAGCCAGCCGCGACGTGGCGGTGCCGCGCACGCCGCACTTGGGCATGCGGGCCTCCACCACTTCAAAGCCCGGCATGTCGGGCGTGACGATAAAGGCGGTGATCTTTGATTCGCTCTCACCGGGCATCGGCGTGCGGGCCATGAGCGTCAGCACCTGGGCCAGCCCACCATTGGTGATCCAGCGTTTTTGACCGTTGATGAGGTAGCCTTTGCCGTCCGGCGAGGGAGTGGCGGTGGTTTGCACGTTCGAGGCGTCGCTGCCGGCTTCGGGTTCGGTGAGGGCGAAGGCGCTGATCCACTCGCCAGAGGCCAGCTTGGGTATCCAGCGTTCTTGTTGTGGCGGTGTGCCAAACAGCACCAAGGCCCGCGGCCCGATGGAGTGATGCGCGTTGACAAACAACGCCGTGCTGGCGCAGTGTCCGCCGAGCACCTCCAGAATGCGGCAATACGATGTCTGGCTAAGCTCAAGTCCGCCGCAGCGTTTGGGCAAGCAGGCGCCCAACACGCCGAGTTTGCCCAGCCCGGCCACGACGTGATCGGGTATTTTGGCGTCGCGGTCGATGGCCGCCGGGTCGATTTCCGTCTGGCAGAACCGCCGCACGCGCTCGACCAGATCGTCGGTTTGCTCGTCGGCCGCCAGGTCTGGATAGGCCAGCAGCTTGCGGCTCAAGTGCCGGCCAAAGTAAAGCCCCTTGGCGAAGCCGACCCGTTCGGCGCCGTCGCCGAGCAACTCTTCAGCCTCTTTGATTTGTTTTTCGTGGTTGACCGCCATTCGCTTAACACTCCTTGTCGTTGTTGTTCGTCATTGCGAGAAACAGTAAATCGCCTGCTCCGTCCGCACGAAAATCTGCCCGTCGGCGATGACCGGCGTGGCCATCGTGCGTTCGGCAAGGTCACGCGAGGATAGCACGGCCGCCCTGGGGCCGGCACGGACGACGGCCAGCGTGCCCGGCTCGCCGGCGATGTAAACCTTGCCGTCGCCCGCCACGGGCGAGGCGTAATAACCCTCGTTCGATGGCAGACGAAGCTGCTTGAGCAATCGCCCGCTGGCCGCGTCAAGCGTGCTGAGAATGCCGCCGCTCTTGACCATGTACAGCACGCCGCGATACACCAGCGGGCTGGGCACGTAGGGCAGCCCCTTGCGATATTCCCATACGACCGCCTTCTCGGTCATATCGCCCGATCCGTCCGGGCGAATCGCCAGCAGGCCGTTTTGCGCCAGTTCAAACACGCGCGAATACTTCGTCCATTCGGCTTCGTCGATCGTTTTATCTTGATTCAGGTCGATGCGGTAAAAGCGATCGAGCACTTCGGGATCGTTCACCTCCTCACGGCTTAGCTTGCCGTCGCCGTTGGCGTCCAGCTTTTTGACCGCTCGCGGCCAAGGTTCCATCGACACTCGTTGGTCGGTGTCGCCGCCGGGCGACCAGGTGGCCACGAACAACAGCCCCAACGCCTGGGCGGGCGTCGTGTTGACGATGCGCGCCAGGCCGTTCACCCACCACAGCTTTTTACCATCGTCGGCGTCATAAGCGGCAAGCTGCAGCGCGCCGGCCACGATAATCTGCCGCCGCCCGGCGACGGTAAAAGCGACCGGCGTGGCATAACTGCGCGTGAAATCCGGCCGATCAGTTTTCCAAATCGTTTTGCCGCTGGCGGCGTCGAGGGCCATGACAAAACTGTCGCGGTCATGGTCGGCGCTGACAATCACCTTGCCATCGACCAGAATCGGCGAGCTAGCGGACCCGAATTCATCTTGAAACGGCCCCATTTCGCGCGACCAGGCCAACTGGCCGTCGAGAGTGTAGGCCAACAGCCCATAACTGCCGAAAAAGACATAAACCCGCTCGCCATCGCAGGCGGGCGTGGCGGCGGCGGGGTTGCTGGTGGTGTGATACGGCTCGATGCGCGTCGTGGGGGCGGTTTGCGTCCAACGCGTTTGGCCCGTGCGGCGGTCGAGCGCCACCGTTGCCAACTGCCCGTTTTCAAACGTGGTGAGATAGATAGCGTCGCCCGACACGCAGGGTGTTGAATGCCCAGAGGCGAGCGGCACTCGCCATTTTTGCGTGCTTTCATCCAGCCGATCGGGCAGTTGGCGATGATCGTCGGCGGTTCCGCCATCGTGCCGGAAATACGACAATTCGCCGGCGGACGCCGCGGAACAGACGGCGGCAGTGGCGATGAGTAAGAACAGGCAGACGGAAGCGTTGCGGTAGGTCATTCTGGCGGGCCGATGGTGGTGAGTTTGATCGTTGGCAGCTTAGCCGATGCTGTGAGTCGCGGTTGCGGTACGATGCCTCTATTTTATCGCGTAACGCCGCCGATACCCAGTAGCGCCCTGTCGCTGGTGGCGCTTGTCGCAGGCTGTCCGCGTTTTGCTGATGTTATTCGCCTAATTCCTTCTGCCGGTGACTCGGCTTCCGTTTTGCCGTCGGCGCTGCTTTGAATCCCGGCCCGCGTTGCGGTGGCGCTTCGATTTTCTTGCCGGCGAGCAATTCCGCAACGGTCAAGATTTGCAGGCGAGGATAATCCTCTTGCGACCACGGCGACTTGTAGAACCCGGCCGTAGCCGCTTCTTGCCGCATTGGCCGCGTCGGTTCTTGCATTGTGATTAAAACTCCAATCGGGGCTTTCTCGCGTTCCAGAACGCCACGCAGGTCGCGCATATGGGCAACATTGGTATGACCAGCTTTGACGGAGAGAATGATCTGTTTGGTTTGGCCACCGCCCTTGGCCCATTCGTCGTGAAAAAAAATGCGACCGTCAATTCCTTTGTCGGCGCCTTTCTTCTGTTCGGCGGGGCGGGCGTTGACGAGCCCGAGTGCCCACCATTGGAATTGATAAGGATCAGTCTCGGCTAGGGCTTGGGCATCAGGGACTGAGGTTGGTTCGCCGACGATATGAAACGACGCAGTCTCGCCAAAAGCGTTTTTCATACGGTGCTTAATGAGCGTAACCGCCAGATGCGTTATATCGATGCCCACCCAGCGCCGGTGCAATCTCTCCGCCACGGCGATGGCAGTTCCGCAACCGCAAAACGGGTCAAGAATTGTATCCCCCTCGCGGCTGCTAGCGTTGATGATTCGCTCCAAAAGCGCTTCCGGCTTTTGCGTCGGGTAGCCCAGTCGCTCGGCGGCCTGTGCTCCGATCGGATTGATGTCCGTCCAAAGATTTTGAATTTTCACGCCCGGCGATTCGTCAAGATACATCTTTAACCGCAGCGCTCCGGATGGCTTCTTAGGGAAGTGCAATCGCCCCTCGCGGTCGTATTTTTCCATTCGTTCCCTGTCGCATGACCAACCGTTTCTGTGCGGTTGATACGTGACGCCGTTGCTCGCGGTGTAATCGTAGGTGAGATTCGGACGCGGGTGCGGGCTGCGAAGTGTTACGGATTGCCACTGCCTGCCGTTCTCGTCTTGCCCCTTGAACGTCGCCGTGACGTAATCAGCGTCGAACGCTCGATACTGGGGGTGAAAAAGATATTCGTCGGTCTTGCCGTAAAGGAAAATGGTATCGGTGATGGCGCCAAACTTTCGCTTGGGGTCGCCGTGCGAATGCGTGCGTTTCCAAATGATCTCGCTGATGAAGTTCGCAGGGCCGAAGATGGCGTCCAGCAGAGCTTTTAGATAGTGGCTCGCGGTCATATCGCAATGAAGGTAGAGGCTGCCGGTCGATTTCAAGACGCGATGCAATTCGACCAGCCGGGGCGCCATCATCGACAAGTAGGCGAGCATGTCGTTTTCGCCGATCGCTTGGCGAAAAGCTTGCAGCACCAAGGAGACTTGGCCGCCGGCCTCGACCGTCTCATGGTAGGCCGACGCTGACGCCTGATCCCAGCGCCAGGTGTCGCCAAAGGCTTTGATTTGTGCCGCCGATCGGCTGCCGTCCTGTTCGGCGAAGAGCACGTTGTAGCTCTGATCGCTATTAAAGGGCGGATCGAGATAGACCATGTCCACCGATTCGTCGTCAACGTAGCGGCGTAGCACGGGCAAGTTGTCGCCGTAATACAGCGCGTTCATGGAAGCCATGTCTTTTTGATTACAGTTCGGTATCGTTCGACTTCGCGCCCCGCGCGGCTCAATGTTGCGGCGCGTATGACCGCGAATGATCGCCTGC
>DASVGM010000132.1:0-2560 GCA_036379555.1 Pirellulales bacterium
ATCGACGTCGATGCCGTTCAGTTTCAAATCGCCCTGTCCTTCACCGTTGGGGCGAAAAGCCGTGTGCGATGCTCCGAGAAATCCCGGATGTCCGGGCGATCCATACGGCGGGTGCCCGGCACGCGGCGCCAAGCCAACAAAGGGCGGCATGCCGGGCGCGGTCGAACCAAGCAGGGCGGAAAGCGTTGATCCCAACGAAGGCCAGCCGCCGGGCGGTTGATTTCTCACGCTCCGTCCGGTGTAGCAAATGAACGAATCGTGATTGCCGTCGGGCGAACCATACACACTGCGAATGGGCGCCAACTTATCCATGATGCCCGCCAGCCTCGGCAAATGCTCGCAGATTTCGATGCCGGGCACCGCGGTATCAATCGGCTGAAACTCGCCGCGTATTTCGGCCGGCGCTTGCATTTTCAGGTCGAACATATCTTGATGCGGCGGGGCGCCGCACAGATAGATCATGATGACGGCCTTGTGCGAGCCGTGGATGCCCTGACTCGCCTCGGCGCGTAACAAATCGGCCAGCGAGAGTCCGCCAAAGCCCAAGGCGCCGATCTGCAAAACGTCGCGACGAGTCATGCCGTCGCAAAGACTCTTTCCGCGACCGAAAACGCTAAGCATCGAGAAACCTTTCTGTTGAGGCGGGCGGGCAAAGGCGGGAAACAAACCAGGCGGGAAATGGTAGTATAGCGGAGCGCGGCTTTCCGTGCCAAGGTTTCCGCCTTGATTGGCCACGATCCGTATAATAAGGAAACGATCGAGCTTCCTGGAGGATGGGCATCCTGGCCCGTCACGTTCGCTTGGTGACGGGCTAGGAAGCCCATCCTACACGGCGACCGCCCCTGCGCCGCCACAAAATCTGGTCTGGACGGGCCACTAGGAAGCCCATCCTCCGGTGACGGTCGCTTTTCATATTGTCAAACAAATTAAGAACTACCTGAAAACTCAAGCTGCTGTAACGACCCATGACGGATCGAATACTCGAACCCGAAGTGATTTACGACGACGTGCCCGGCGAGGTCGCGCCCGAACTCGAAATGCTGGCGCGGGGGATGGACACGCTGTTTGAAATACCGGGCACGCGCATTCGCTTTGGCCTCGACGCGATCGTGGGTCTGGTGCCCGGCTTGGGCGACCTGCTGACCACCTTGGTTTCGCTCTACATTTTGGGCGCGGCGCGGCGCTATGGAGCGCCGCGTTCGACGCTGCTGCGCATGGCCGCCAATATCGCCATTGACGCGGCAATCGGCTCGTTGCCGCTGGTCGGCGACGTGTTCGACGTCTTCTGGAAGGCGAACGTCAAAAACGTGGCGCTCTTGCAACGCCACTTGAAAGCGGCGCCCTTGGAGCAACGACGCGCGGCACGGGGCGATTGGCTGTTCGTGGCCGGCCTGATTGCGCTCTTGATTGTGCTTTTGGCCGGCGCGCTCGCCACGGTTTACGGGCTGATCTATCTTGTCAGCCGCGCTTTCGTACAGGCCGCGGGGTGAACGCGCTGCCGCACGTGACCCGAAACGAGACGCCATTGCCGCGAATCCAACCATGACAAAGCTGTCCTTTCAAAAGCCAACGGCCGAAACCATGCGCCGCTTTATGTCGGAGCAGGGCAAGCTTCCGTTTAGCTATCAAACGGTGGGCGCCACCGCGGAACAACCGCCGGCGGGATTCGCGGTCGATCACCTTCGCATCGAGCTGGGCGAGGGCGAGGCGGTTTTTCAAGCGGCCAAAACCGCGCTGCGACATTGGGAACATTTCCGCCTGGGCTGGGCCGAAGCCTGGCCCGCCGACACCGCGCTCCGGCCGGGCGAAGTCGTGGCCGTTCTTGGCCGCGCGATGGGGCTGTGGTGGCTCAACGCATGTCGTATCGTTTATGTCGTGGACGAGACTGGGCCAATCACGCGATTTGGCTTTGCTTATGGAACTTTGCCCGGCCATGCCGAATGCGGAGAAGAACGGTTCTTGCTCGAATGGCATCGCGCCGACAACCGTGTTTGGTACGACATTCTCGCCTTTTCAAAGCCCAACCATATTCTGGCGCGCCTCGGACACCCCGCCGTGCGCCGTTTGCAGGAACGATTCAGACAGGATTCCGCGGCCGCGATGCTCCGGTCGTCTCAAGTCGAGCCAGGCCGTTATCGCCATTATAAAGGCGGCGAATATACCGTGATCGGCACGGCACGGCACAGCGAAACGCTGGAAGAGATTGTCGTCTATCGGCCGGAATATGGCGAGCGCGGCCTGTGGGTGCGGCCCAAGCGAATGTTTTTAGAGTTGCTGAAAGTTGAGGGGCGGGAAGTTCCTCGCTTTCAATTCTTGGGCGAGAGGGGCGAGCAAGTCGCGGAGGCCGTCACGAGCATCTTTGCCGACCTTCCACCGCGGTTGCCCGATGAGCTTATCCAAACGCTCGTTCACGCCGCCGACGTGCGGATCGAGCGAATCGTCTCGCACGCGCATGCGTCGCCGGAGGGCTTTTGGTACGACCAGGGGCAGAACGAATGGGTTCTCCTTCTGCAAGGCGCGGCGAGGCTGCGATTTGAGAACGAAACGGTCGAGATGCGAG
>DASVGM010000133.1:0-3343 GCA_036379555.1 Pirellulales bacterium
CGCCGCCGGCACCGGCACGCCGGTCTGATCGACGACGCGGCCGATGATTCTGGCCGCCGGCGCGAGCGCGGCCGTCATCTCGCCGGTGGGATGATCGGCCAAGCGCACGCTCACGGCGTTGGCCAGTTTTCGCTCGTTGTGGCGAATCACCACCGTTCGAGTTTCATCTGGGCCGAGCTCGACGACCTCGACCGTGCCGCCCTGAATCGTCGCGCCAAAGCCGTGCCAAGTCGCCGATTTGCCGTCGGCCTCGAAGCCCGTCAATGGCCGATCGTCCGGATCGACCACACTTACCGTCATTGTTCCGCCCGGATCCAAGGCCAAGTCGCACGCATAATCTTCGGTGCCCGGTGGCGGATTGACTTCCTTTATCCCGTGGGGCCACCGCGTGCTGGGCAACTGTGGACAATGATACGTGTTGAAGCTCCCTTGCTCGTCTGCCTCGGCAATTTCATTGGCGCCAGCACCGAGACGATATTGGTTCTGTAGCGACTTGGCGCCAACGATGCCTCTGCCAGGCAGTCCAACCAGGCGAAAGGCGCCGTCTGGGCGCGTGGCATAGCGGTCTTCAAAGCCGTATCGCTCGCTAAACTCAGGCAGCTTGCGAGCGAACTCGTTCGAGCGAAAGGGCCAATAATACATCCGCGCCAAAACGCCCTTTTTCGTGACCTTGTCGATGACGCGGCCCCTGATCCAGATTCCGCGATGAAGGTCGATATCGACACGGGCTGGTTCCGCCCCGCGCTGCTCGGGCACTTGCATCTTGCGCATGAAATACGGCTGCTTGTCGTTTGGAATGGCTATAATTTCATTACCTTGGCCCTTCGGCATGCCGGAGAGGACATAGTGCCCGAACGAGTCGGTGGTGGTTCCCAAAAGCCGGGGCCGGCTCCAATCTTGGCCGGCGAAGCTCAGGCTTTCGACGCGCACACCCGGCAGCGGTGCTCCGTTCTCGGCGTCGCGCACAATGCCTTCAATCGGCTGGTCGGGTGAGGCCGTGACTTCAAGCATCGTCCCGTATACGGTCACCGCATCGCGGCCGCTGGCGCCGAGCTTTTGTTCAAACGGCTCAAGCGGGCGCGTGACAAGCTTGGCTTCCAAGTAAGCGATCGTTGGCCCGCTGAACGATAGTTCGACGACGCGCTCGCGGCCGAGCCCGGCGAGTTGGAACCGACCGTCGCTGTCGGTCACCGTTATGCGCGGCGACAGAGTATCGGCGTAAAATGCCGGCCCGGCCAAAAGATTCGCAGTTGTGAAAATTGATTCTCCGTGGCGGACGGCTGCCAGCCATTTGTCGAGATTGCCGTCATTGGGCGCATGCAGCAGCCCGGTTTTCACCGCGACACCGGCGACGGGGCGGCCTTCGCGGTTGACAACGCGGCCCAAGACCGGCACGTCGTCGACAAGCGACAGGGTTATCTCCTGGCCGACTCGGATGTCGCGCCAGCGTATCCATGCCAGGCCGAATCCCTCGGCGCTGGCGACGATCACCGCGTCTTTCCAGTGGTCGGCCGGTCCAAGGCCGATTGCATACGCCGACTTGCGGAAGGCAACCGTAAAGCGCCCGGAGGAATCGCATTTGGTCTTGTCGAGAGGCGGATAAGTAACAAATCGTTTCCAGCCGTGAAGCGCCGCGACCTTCGCGCCGGCGAGCGGTTTTCCTTGCGGATCGACGACGACGCCCGAAACGGTGGCCATGTCGTCTTCGGACGGCGCCGCATCGCCGGCGGACGCCAGTGGTTCGAGGCGAACGGTGGCAATCGTTGTTGCCAGCATGAGCACGCCTACCAGCAGCACCCGCGCCGCCCGCGAATTGACGGGCAGGTGCGAACGGGCGCGATCAAACATCACCGGCGGCGCACGAAACATTTCCGCCAAATTACGAGCGAATTCAAACATGGCAAGCTCCTACGGTAATTTGCCGGCCCCAACAACTGACAACTGACAACTGACAACTGACGCGGCGATGGAGTCCATCGACCCAGCATAACGCGAAAGCCGCGCCAGCACAAAAATGACGTGTTAATCTCGCCCGCGGCCTGCGGTCTGTATCTTGGCAAGCGCGCAAGCCGACTTTTTTCAACGATCACCGTCCGCTCTCAGAGGAGTTTTTCTCATGTCGCGTGAAACCTTGCGCGCCAGCGCCGCGGCCGTCGGCCGGGCACTGCGCGAACCCGAAGAATTCGCACTTGCCTGGCATGGCCAGGGCGAATTGTACCGCTTGCCCGTCTGGATGGCTCTTTCGGCCACCGCCCTCGCCGGCACGCTGGTTTATGGACTGACCATGGGGCTGCACGCCGGCCCGCGCGTGATGCTCGACAAGTCGCTTCTGTTCACCGTCGCCGCCGGCCTGGCCTGGGTCATTCCACTGCCGGCGCTTTACATTCTCAACAGCCTTTCTGGTTCGCACTTGCGGGCCAGCACGACATTACTGGCGGCACTCATCACCGTAAGCTGGGGCGGGCTGGCGCTGCTCGCCTCCGTGCCGATCAATTGGTTTTTCAGCGTTTCCTTGCCCTCGCTGCCTGTGGAGTTGCTCGACGCACGCGCCGCCGCGTGGTTGGTGGCCGCGGTGAATTGGCTGGTGCTCGTCGGAGTGGGCGTGGCGATGGCCGACGTCTTTTGTCGCGTCGTCGAGCGTCTTGAACCGTCGCGCGGACGACAGCCCGGCTGGATTCTGGCGCTCGTCGGTACGATCGGCTTTCAAATGGCTTACGTCTTTGGCTTGCTATTGCCCGTGGGCTGAAAGCGCCGCGCAAGATGCTCTGCCTTTGTCCGAAACACACCAACTGAAAGGAAATGTTCCATGACCACTACCATTACCGCCGACTTCGCGCGGCTTGAAACGACCGCCGCTAGCAGCGACAACGACCTATCACTGACTCAACTTTTGGACCTCTTGCTCAAGGACCGTCCGCAACTCGAACGACTGTTGCGACTGCCCGACCAGCAAAGGCGGCTTGTGCCGCGTTTGCTGACGCTGGGACTGATTGGCTTCGCCATCTATGGCATTGGCGCCACCGTGATGCTCAACGCGGTGCATGTCTCCTGGGGCTATTGGCCGCCGGGAATTCCGGCCGCCGACTGGAGCAATCGCTCCGCCGCCAACCTGCTGCTGGCGTATTGCGTGGGTTTGGTGGCGGCCAACGGAATCTGCCTGCCGAGTTTCTATTTTTACGGCCTGCTGGCCGGCGTGCGCACCAACATGCTGGGCGTGGTGGCGCACGCCATGAAAGGCATGGCGTCGGCCGCCGTTGCCTTGGTCGGCATCCTGCCGATCTACGTGGCCACCGCGCTGACCGTGGTGGTCTTCCCGGTTCCATTCGAGTTGATGACATTTTGC
>DASVGM010000134.1:0-5144 GCA_036379555.1 Pirellulales bacterium
TAATGGGGTTCCGGTGGCGTCCGCCAATTGTGGCAGTTTATCCGCCGCGGCGATAAAATCAACCGCCCGCTCGTGTGAAGTTTGTATCAGGCCGCTTTCATCCGCGCGTGCGGCAGGCGCGCGACCAAGGCCTCCCGCAACGTGGGAATCGTCGCCGCGTGGTTGCCGCGAAAATAAAAGCTTTGCCCGCCGTCGGCCACCGTGCGCACGAGAATGGTTTTCCAGGGGCGATAATAGTATTGCGGATGGTCTTTTGAGGGCGTGCCGTCGCGGTAGTCGTCCGGCAAATCAACCAGATCGAAGACCGCGGTGGTGAAATGTCGAATCTCGCCGCCTTGCCGCCTCGCCACGTTGCGCGCCATCGAAAGAGCCTTGAGATACACCTCGGGACCGGCGACGGCGGAGCCGACGTTCAGATAAACACCGCCCTCAAGATCCTGCACCGCCCGAGCGAAGATCAAAAAGTCGGTGTAACTCGTGGCCCCCAAGGCCGCGCCGTCGCAATTCGGATGCGCGTGAATGATGTCGCTGCCAATGCCGACATGAACCGTCATGGGCACGCCCACGCGCCAGGCCGCGGCCGCTACGCTTAACTCGCGATGGACAAATCGCCGCTCTTCGATCACGCGGCCAACGGCTTCTCCCATGCCCTCGCCGCGGCGCGCCGCCTCGCTGATGATGCCGTTCAGCAAACTCGTCTGCCGCCAAAGGCCAAATTGCCCGCGGGCGATCCATTTGGGTACGTTCTCGCTGGTGCCGCCGCCCAATGCCAATTCAAAGTCGTGAATCAACACCGAGCCGTTGGCGGCCACGTGGGTGATCAACCCGCGCTCGATAAGGTCAATCAGATAACGCGAGAGGCCGAGTTTGATCGGATGGCCGCCGGTAAGCAGAATGACCGGGCGTTGCCGTGTGCGGGCTGCGACAATCTGGTCGATAAGCCGCGGAAACTCGGCATGGTCATAGCGCTCAAACGGGCCATCGAGTCGGCGGCAGTCGTCGGCGGTCAGGTCGTGCCCGCGCAGCGACAGATCGGCCAGGGCGATTTGTTCACGATCGAATAAAGGATAGCGGCTCATCGTGGTTCTCCTAAAAAACTGGCCCTTTTATGATTAACCCGCCGAGCGGCGTTCTCCAATAGCAATCTTGTGGGTCGGGTGCGTCGAGGGGTATGATAGGTCGCTTTCAAAGCGACTTAATTAGCAGGATACACATGCACTCGAATGTCGTCGTACTCGGCGGTGGGCCGGGCGGATACGCCGCCGCCTTCATGGCCGCGGATCTTGGAATGGAAGTGACGCTGGTGGAAGCGGAGCCGCGCCTGGGAGGCACCTGCCTGTTGCGCGGCTGTATCCCGTCGAAGGCGCTGCTGCACGTCGCCAAGGTGGTCAGCGAAGCGCAGGAAATGGCCGACTGGGGTGTCGAGTTCGCCAAGCCAAAAATCAAAATCGACGCCTTGCGCGCCCGCAAGCAAAAGGTCATTGAGATGCTCACCGGAGGACTCAAACAGTTGGCCAAGCAACGCAAGGTGCGCATCGTGCAGGCCAAGGGCAGCTTTGAGAACTCACAAACATTGCGGCTGGAAGGCGGCGACCCCGCCTCGCGCGAAGGCGATCAGCTCACCTTCGACTACTGTATTCTGGCCACCGGCAGCGTGCCGACCAAGATTCCGGCCTTCGACCTGAAGACCGATCGAGTCATGGACTCGACCGGCGCGTTGGAGTTGCCCGACGTGCCGGAAAGTTTGCTCGTCGTGGGCGGCGGCTACATTGGCCTGGAGATGGGCACTGTCTACGCCGAATTAGGCAGCAAAGTGAGCGTCGTGGAACTGACGCCCGGCCTGTTGCCCGGCGCCGATCGCGATCTGGTCAAGCCGTTGCACAAGCGGCTCGAAAAGCACTTCGCCGCCATCTATTTGAACACCAAGGTCAAATCGCTTGTCGATCAGAAAGACGCGATTGAAGTCACCTTTGAACGTGCCGAGGGCGAAACGAAAGAGCGTTTCAGCCGCGTGCTGGTTTCGGTGGGCCGCAAGCCCAACAGCGGCGGCATCGGCTTGGAAAAGACCGCCGTGAAGGTCAACCAGCGCGGCTTTGTCGAGATCGACCGCCAGCAGCGCACCGCCGACCCGCGCATTTTCGCCATTGGCGACGTAGCCGGCGAGCCGATGCTGGCCCATAAAGCCAGCCACGAAGGCAAAGTGGCGGCCGAAGTCATTCACGGAGCGAATGTTTCGTTTCAGCCGCTGGCCATTCCGGCGGTGATTTTTACCGACCCTGAAATCGCCTGGGCCGGCCTAACCGAGGAGCAGGCCAACCGTGAAGGCCGGCCGGTGGAAATCTCGCGATACCCCTGGGCGGCCAGCGGTCGCGCCGTTTCGCTCGGCCGCACCGAAGGCATGACGAAGCTGCTGTTGGAGCCGGAAACCGAACGCGTGCTTGGCGTGGGCATTGTCGGGCCAAACGCCGGCGACTTGATCTCAGAAGGCGTCGTGGCGATTGAGATGGGCTGCACCGCGCGCGATCTGGCCGAAGTGATTCACCCACACCCGACGTTGAGCGAAACTGTCGCCTTCGCGGCGGAGGCCCAACTCGGCTTCGCCACGGAGATTTACAAGCCCAAACGAGGCTGACATGACAAGCAAGGATCGAGTCGATAAAGATCGGGGCGGAGCAGGGCAGGGCGGAGCAGGGCACCATCCGCATCGCGTTCGCCGTTTGGCGGCGCGCACGGGCGATGCCACCGTCGCCGCGCTGGCGCTGTATATGCTCATCGCTTACGCCGTGTTGCCGTTGGCATGGCGGCATTTTGAGCATCATCCGGCGATGGCCGATGCGCCCAAGACCGCCTACACCACCGACGGCATTCCCGGCGACGCGCTGAATGTCGCGCTCATCGGCAGCCATGACGAAGTGGTGGCGGCGATGCTGGCGGCGGGCTGGTTTCCCGCCGACCGCACGACGCTCAGCTCAAGCCTGCGCATCGCCACGAGCGTGGTTTTCAAACGCGAGTACGATACGGCCCCGGTAAGTAATCTTTACGTCTGGGGCCGGCCGCAAGATTTGGCGTTTGAGCAGTCGGTGGACGAAAACGCGCGTCAGCGGCACCATGTGCGCTTTTGGAAGTCGAGCGAGCTGGGCGTCAGCGGTCGCCCGCTGTGGATCGGGGCGGCGACGTTCGACCAAAGCGTCGGCTTCAGCCATCTGACCGGCAAGATTACGCACCACATCGACGCCGACATTGACGCCGAGCGCGACCACGTGATGGCGACGCTCGCCAAGGCGGGCCAGTTGACCGAAATGTTTCAAGTGACCGGCGTGGGCGCCACGCTCGACGGCCGCAACGGCGGCGGCGATCGCTATTTTACCGACGGAGAGTTGACCACCGGCGTTGTGTCGCCCGGCAACGCGGTGCGCGGCGAGCCGCCCGAAATGTTGGCGAACCCGCCTGGAATTCAGGCCAAGAACGACCTCATGGCCAATCTGCGACCGCTATTGAAGTGATGCGTATCTGGCAGCGGCCGGCGACGGCGCTGCTTGTGGGCGGCTTGGGCATGGTGCCGTTGGCGCCGTTGGGCGAGTTGCCGCCGGGCAGCTCGCCGGAAGCGGCGCTCCAGGGTGTGCTGCGGCGGATTGACGAACGGTTGGAGGCGGAGCTTCCGCCGGTCGACGCCAAGCGGCTGCTGATGGCCGCTTGGGTATTGACGGGAATGCGAGTTCCGCGTTCGGTTTTAGATTTTGTTGAGGAGGCATTGGACATGGTTGACTTACGCGATTCAAGCACTTACCAGAAGATTATCGAGGAGGGCATGGCGAAAGGCCTTGCCCTGGGTCTTGAGCAGGGCCGCGAACAAGGCATTGAACAAGGTCTTGAACAAGGTCTTGAACAAGGTCTTGAACAAGGTCGTGGAGAAGGCATGACGAAAGGCGCGCGGGCAATGCTGTTCGAGATGGGCGCCCAGCGGTTGGGTTCCCCCACGGCGACGGTGCAAGAATCATTGGACGCCATCAACGACGTCGAGCGGCTACGCCACATGGGCGGACGCATTCTGCATGTCGCCACCTGGCAAGAGTTGTTGGATACGCCTTGATCGTTCTTGCGCCGACGGGGCAGGGGGCTCATTTCAAAATCGCGCATGGACCGTGCGATAACGGCGGCGCAAGCGTGATATCTTCTCCATCTGGTGTAGGGCGCGTTGGGGTGGTGCGGATGCCGCCATTGTCGGTTTTGTCGGAGCCTGTGCTATATAATAGAAAGCCATGCGGCTGCACGCGGTAAATCGGCGGACGGTTCGTATACGGGTCGAGCGGAACGGCTTTTAAGTAATCGGGCGCCAACCTGTCGAGCGAGTCCGGCCACACGCCGTGATCGTGCTCGTAGAGACGGATGGCGAGATCGCATTGGACGAGGCGCAATTCCGCCTGATTGTAGGTGTCTAACGCGGCATACACCGGTTCCCGCGGCTCGCGCAGGAAGCGAATGCGATGCGGCCAGCCATAGGCGTGCTCCACCCAAACCCGATCTCGGAGCACCACTTCTTGAACCGGCTCGCATCGCGCTTGATGCGCTGTCACGTCGGCAAACGCCTTTTGCAACTGAACGTATGAAAGGCCGGCGCGCAGACGCTCTAATCCGGCAAGTCCGCCTCCGCGCACCACCGAACCAATGAGCCAATCAATCAGCAAGCCGCCGCGAGCGTTCTTGTCGGCGACGTGCAATATCAATAGATAATCGTCGCAGGCATCATCGCAACGACCTTCAAATTCGGCCAGACGGGCTCTCGCCCAAAGGCCGCGGTAAACGTGGCGAAGATCCCCGACATCGGCAATGTCGTCGGGAGTGTACTTCAGCGGAACCACGCACTCGCGCGCCAGCGCGGTTTGCGCATCGCGAAGCTCTTGCCGGTGCTTTGCGACGAACTTCCGTAGCTCCGCTTCCGTCGCCGCCTCAACGTCTTGCGGAACGTCTTCGTCCAGCGCCCGGCCGATGCGCTTTAATTCGTCGTATCCGTTTGGCGTGGGCAATGAAACGGCCGGCACGGGCGTTGGCGTCAACATCTGCCAATAGGCCAGCAAACAAGGGGCGACGAGCAGCGCCGAAAACCCGGCAAGCGCCCCCCGTAACACGCCCACTGGCAACGCACG
>DASVGM010000135.1:0-9104 GCA_036379555.1 Pirellulales bacterium
GCAACAATCTTCACGGCGGCACTCCTGATACGGTCACGGGTCCGAGGGACGCAAAAGCGCATCTTATGCCGGCGCCCGCGAGTGTGCAATGAATTTGTGGCGCCGGCGTCGCCTGTGCAAAATCAACTCCGCCGCCCACCAGCGGTTCAAGCTGGTTTTGTTCCTTAGATGCCTCCGGCTTGCCTGGAGGAAATATCACGCTGGCCATCTACGAGAAGCGACCGCCACGTCACAACAAAACGATGCAAACCTGCCAACCCTTCAAGTTGTGATTTGAGACGGCGCCAGCCTATGCCGCCTCCGATCGCCGCAACCGCCGTCCAAGGCGGTCGAAAAAGAGGTAGATCACCGGCGTGGTGTAAAGCGTCAGAATCTGGCTGAAAATCAAACCGCCAATGATCGTTATGCCCAACGGACGCCGCAACTCCGAGCCGACGCCCGTGCCCAAGGCCAGCGGCACGCCGCCCAAGAGCGCCGCCATCGTGGTCATCATGATCGGGCGAAAACGCAGCAGGCAGGCTTCGTAAATCGCCTCGCGCGGGGCCAGGCCGCGCGTGCGTTCGGCTTCCAGCGCGAAGTCGATCATCATGATCGCGTTTTTCTTCACGATGCCAATCAGCAGGATGATGCCAATCAGACCGATCACGCTCAAATCGGTGCGGCAAAGCATCAAGGCCACCAAGGCGCCCACGCCCGCCGAAGGAAGCGTCGAGAGAATTGTAATCGGATGAATGTAGCTCTCATAAAGCACGCCCAGCACAATGTACACCGTCACCAGCGCGGCCAGAATCAACAGCGGTTCGTTCTTGAGCGAAGCCTGAAACGCCTCGGCCGTGCCTTGAAAGCCGGCGACGACGCTCCGCGGCAAATCGAGCGACCGCTTCGCCTTTTGAATCGCGTCGACCGCTTCGCCCAGCGAAACGCCCGGCGCCAAGTTGAACGAAACCGTCACCACCGGAAACTGCCCCTGATGGTTCACGGCCAAGGCCGCTTTGGTTTGCTCGATGTGCGCCACGGCGCTCAGCGGCGTGCGGTCGCCGTTGGCCGGCCGCAGGTACGTCCCTTCCAAGTTGTGCGGGCCGCTCTTGAACTCCGGCTTCACCTCCAGCACCACGCGGTATTGGTTGAGCTGCGTAAAGAGTATGGAAATCTGCCGCTGACCGAAGGCGTCGTAAAGCGCGTCGTCGATCATCTGCGGCGTGATGCCCAGCCGCGAGGAGGTATCGCGGTCGATCACCACCTTGGCTTGCAGACCGTCGGTTTGCTGATCGCTGGCCACGTCGCGCAGTTCGGGCAACGCCTGCAACGACTCGACAAACCGCGGCGCCCACTCACCCAACTCCCGCGCGTCGGGGTCTTCCAGACTGTATTGATACTGCGTGCGGCTGACGCGCGTTTCGACCGTCAGGTCTTGCACCGGCTGCATAAACAGGGTGATGCCCGAAACCGTGGCCAGCCGCGGCTGTAAGCGGCGGATGATTTCGCCGGCGGTCGCGTCGCGTTCTTCCAGCGGTTTGAGGTTGATTTGAATGCGTCCGCTGTTGAGCGTGGTGTTCGTGCCGTCGATGCCGATGAAGCTCGACAAACTTTCCACCGCCGGATCTTCCAGGATCGCCCGATTGAGCGCCTGCTGACGCGTGCGCATGGCCTCAAACGATATGCTCTGCGGCGCCTCCGAAATGGCCAGGATCACGCCGGTGTCTTGCACCGGAAAGAATCCCTTCGGCACCAAAACATACAGATAAATGGTGCCGGCCAGCGTGGCGACGGCCACCAGCAGCGTTTCGGGCTGATGCCTGAGCACCCAGGTGAGCGTTTTGCCGTACCAGCGAATGACCGTCTCAAAACCATATTCCGACAGCCGATAAAACCAGCCGTGCTGCGAGTGTGGTTTATGCCGCAGCATCTTGGCGCACATCATCGGCGTGAGCGTGAGCGAAACCACCGCCGAAAGCAAAATGGTCATGCTCAGCGTCACGGCGAACTCGCGAAACAGCCGCCCCACGATGTCGCCCATGAACAACAGCGGAATCAAAACGGCGATCAACGAGACGCTCAACGAGACGATGGTGAAGCCGATTTCGGCGGAGCCTTTCAGCGCGGCGGCCAGCGGCTCTTCGCCTTCTTCGACGTAGCGCGAGATGTTTTCGATCATTACGATCGCGTCGTCGACGACAAAGCCCGTGGAGATGGTGAGGGCCATCAGCGTCAAGTTATTAAGACTATAGTCGAGCAAGTACATCGCGCCGAAGGTGCCGACGAGCGAAAGCGGCACGGCCACGCTGGGAATGATCGTGGCCGGCAGGTTCCGCAAGAAGAAAAAGATGACGAGCACCACCAGGCCGATCGTCAGCATCAGCTCAAACTGCACGTCTTCCACGCTGGCGCGGATGGTGATCGTGCGATCGGTGAGCACGTCGACATGAATGGCGGGCGGCAGCGAGGCGGTCAGTTGCGGCAGCAATTCTTTAATGCGATCGACGACCTCGATGATGTTGGCGCCCGGCTGCCGCTGAATGTTGAGAATGACGGCCGGCGTGCTGTTTCTCCAGGCGGCCTGGCGAACATTTTCGGCGCTATCGAGCACGTCGGCCACGTCGGCCAACTGCACCGGCGCGCCGTTGCGATAGGCGATAATCAGCTTGCGGTACTGCGCGCTGGTGAGCACCTGATCGTTGGCCCCGATGGTAAACGCCTGCCGCCGGCCGTCAAAACTTCCTTTGGCCTGATTGACGCTGGCCTGCAAGAGGGCCATGCGCAGGTCTTCCATGTTCATGCCCAACGACGACAGCGCTCGCGGATTGGCCTGAATGCGAATGGCCGGTTTTTGCCCGCCGCTGATGCTCACCATGCCCACGCCCGAAAGCTGCGAGATTTTTTGTGCCAGCCGGGTATCGGCCAGGTCTTCCACCTTGGCCAGCGGCAGCGTTTCGCTGTAGAGGGCCAGGGTGAGAATGGGCGCGTCGGCGGGGTTGGTTTTGGTGTAGATTGGCGGGTTCGGCAGGTCGCGCGGCAAAAAGGTGCTGGCCGCGTTGATGGCCGCCTGCACCTGCTGCTCCGCCACGTCAATGTCGAGTTCCAAGGTGAAACGCAGCGTGACGACCGAGCAGCCTTCGGAGCTGGACGACGTCATTTGCGTCAGGCCGGGCACCTGCCCAAACTGCCGTTCCAACGGCGCGGTGACCGACGACGCCATCACTTCGGGGCTGGCGCCGGGATAGAAGGTAATGACCTGGATCGTGGGGTAATCGACCTGCGGCAGGGCCGACACCGGCAGTTGCTTATAGGCCACCGCCCCCACGAGCACCATCGCCACCATCAGCAGCACAGTGGCGACAGGTCGTAGGATGAAGGGGCGGGAAGGACTCATGGCGGATGCTTGATTTTAGATGGCCGACTTGAGTTTCGCCAGACCGCCTTCAAAGCGGCTTCACGGTGATATGAAATGTCTGTGGTGCCGACGCGCCGGCCGACGACCGCAGTACCAGGGTGAGTGTGGCCAGGCCCGATTGGCCGGCGGCGGG
The DNA here is from genome assembly GCA_036379555.1 of Pirellulales bacterium. GTDB lineage: Bacteria > Planctomycetota > Planctomycetia > Pirellulales > JAICIG01 > DASSFG01. Next base: position 3,525 of record DASVGM010000135.1, read on the forward strand.
GGTGAAGCTGAGCGCGCCGGCCGATGACACCGCCGGAACCTGTGAAAACAAACCGGGATTGGAATCGCCGGTGATTTGGAAATGCGCGACGCGCGACGCTTTGCCACTGCCGCCCGCCGCGAGAAGCGTGGCCCAAGGCGCGACAATGCGCGGCCCGCTGTTGATCGGCACGATCTGATCCGGACCAACGATGAAGGCGCCGCGGCCGCGCTGGGCGGCGTGCCGGCGATAATGGGCGTTGCGCTGGTAGTGCCGATGGCCGTAGCCGCGGTGATAGCCATGCCGGCTTGTCGAAAGCATGGTGGCATGGCTGACGCGGGGCGTTGCCGCCTGCTCCGCGGCCGCCTCGTGAGGCTTTTTGCCGCTATCCGCCGGGTGGGCCTTCACACCGGTCGTATGTTCGCCAGACGCTTTCGCCGTCGACTTGGCCTTGTGCGCCGCATGGTGACTGGAGTGGGCGCCGTGGCCAGAGTGATGGGCGGCGTGGTGCGCGCCGCTGTGATGCGCGTGTCCGGCGCCGTGGCCTTTGGCATGCACGCTCGTTGTAAAGCAAGCCGCCAAGGCGGCGGCGCCGAGAACGATGGCGAAGCGTTTCATTTTGTTTCTCGCTGGCTTCCGCATGGTTATACTATCCCCCCAATGCACGCCGCATGCCACAATATGCGGGCCGTGAGCAATCGTCGAGTGGCACGACATCGAATTGCCAAAAAGTAATCCACGACCCGCGGCCATTGCCGGCCGCTGTCATCAAAGTGACCACGAAATCTGAATAATTCTGTGTGAGGGCGGAAAAAGGGTAAAGCTTCGCCGAAGCCGGTTTGGCCCATCTTCTAGCTCACCAACTCATTCACCATCTCATTCACCGTCCGCGCAAGGCGGACGGGGTCGGGAGAGGCCCGGCATGTATTGTGGCTGCTTTGCCGGCGGTAGATAATGTTGCCAACAAGGATCCACAAATGAAACTTCGCGAACACGTTTTCCTCGGCACGACGCAGAGCCTTTGTCCTGAGTGCCTGCGGCTGTTGCCGGCTAAAATCATTGCCCGGCAGGGGCGCGTCTATTTTCGCAAACGCTGCCCGTTGCATGGCGTGCGTGAAGACTTCGTTTGCTCCGATGTGAGCCAGTACGACCGCATGGAGTTCAGCCTCGAAGGGAAAGTGCCGGCGCGCTTTGGCGTCGAGCCGGATCGCGGGTGCCCCTACGATTGCGGGCTTTGCACCGAGCACGAGCAACATACCTGCGTGGGTCTGGTCGAAATCACGTCGGCCTGCAACCTGAACTGCCCGATGTGCTATGCCGCCAGCGGACCAGCCGGCACGCATCTGTCGTTCGACGAGTGCGTCAGAGCGATCGACCGGCTGGTGGAAGTCGAGGGGCGGCCCGAAGTGTTGCAACTCTCCGGCGGCGAGCCGACCATTCATCCCGATTTCACCCGCGTGCTGCGTTACGCCTGCCAACGGCCGATCGACCTGATCATGGTCAACACCAACGGCCTGCGACTGGCCCACGACCGGGCATTGGTCGATGAACTGGCCGAGTGGCGGCATCGCTTGGAAATCTACTTGCAGTTCGACGGCTTTCGCGCCGAAACGTCGAGAAAGCTGCGCGGCGAATCGCTGGCCGAAACCAAGCTCGCGGCCATCGACGCCCTCGGCCGCCACGGCATTCGCGTGATACTTGTTTGCACGCTGCAAGCCGGCGTGAACGATGACGAAATCGGCGCGCTGGTGAAGTTCGGCATTGAGCGGCCCTGGATCACCGGCATCAGTTTTCAGCCGGCGACCTATTCCGGCCGGCACGTGCTTCCTGAGACATTGGAACGGCGAATCACCTTTCCCGACGTGGTGCGGGCCGTGGCCGAGCAAACCGACGGCCTCTTTCAAGAGGCCGATTTCCTGCCGCTGCCCTGCGCGCACCCCAATTGCCACAGTCTGACGTATGCCTATCGCACCGGCGCGACGGTCGTGCCAATTTCACGCTTCATCGACGCCCGCAACCACCTCGATTTACTGGCCAACGGCATCACGTTCACGCGCCCGCGGACGCGTGAGTTGATTGAGCGTTATCTCGGTCGAATGGGGTGTTGTTCAGGCGGAACCTGCGGAACGGGGCCGTCAACCACAACCGTCACGTTGTCTGACGGTAGCGCATTGGCGCCCAGCCTCGCCGCGCCGCCCGCGGATATAGCGGGAGATTTTTTCTCACGCGCCTTGGCGGAGCAGCTTTCGCCGGCGGATGTGTTTCGCATTACGATTACTTCGTTCCTCGACGCTTACAACTTCGATGTTCGGCGGCTGATGAAATGCTGCATCCATCACGTTTTGCCCAGCGGTCATGTGATTCCGTTCTGCGCCTATAACGTGCTTTATCGCGGCGGCCATGTACCGCTGCCCGCGTTGGCGGCGGGTTTGCACGGTCCAGTCGCGGCGGCAGGCAGCGACCTCGCGCCATGACCTTCGCCTATCCCGCAATCATGGCCGTGGCGATTGGCGCCGCCTACTTGTTGTCGCGGCGGCGGCAAAAAACGCTGCCGCTGACCTCCGGGCAGCGGTTGGGCATCGCTTTGGGGGCGTTTTGCGGCGCGATGATCGCCGCGAAGCTTCCCTTCGCGCTCGCCGACTGGCACGGGCTGATGACAGGCACCGCCTGGCTCGATAATGGCAAGACGATCGTCTTTGGGTTGGCCGGCGGCTATTTCGGAGTCGAAGTGGCGAAGTGGGCGCTCGATGTCCGCGTCAAAACCGGCGATAGTTTCGCGGTGCCGGTCGCGGTGGGGGTTGGCATTGGCCGGCTGGCCTGCTTTATGGGCGGTTGTTGCTATGGACTGCACACGTCATTGCCTTGGGGAGTCGATTTTGGCGATGGGCCGCGGCACCCGACGCAGCTTTATGAAACCGCCTTCCATCTTTCGGCCGCGGCATGTTTGGTTGTGATGGAGCGTCGCAACCTGTTCGGCGGGCAACGGATCAAGCTCTATATCATGGCCTACCTTGTCTACCGATTCGCCACCGAATTTATTCGTCCAGAGCCGCGCCTTTGGCTCGCGCTGACCGGCTATCAATGGGCCTGCCTGTCGTTACTGCCCGTATTCGCGGCGTTGTGGTTGAGCGATCGCGGCCACGTCCTGCGCAAGACATAGTAGCCCGCGTAGATTCCCGCCACGCCTCCCGCGACGAACGCCGCGATGGTTCCAAGACGATCTTGCTCCGAGGGACCGCGCGCGCTAACCGTAAAAAAGGGAAGGCCGATTGGCACGCAGACGGCGGCGAACGCGATGGTCGCGGCCAGGGCGGCCAGCAGGCCGATGCCGGTCGATGCGACGACCGCGCGCAGGCGTTCTTCCGCGGCGACGGGCAACCCGGCCTCGCGGCGGCGCTCCATTGCCGCCCACGTTCGCGCGAGGATGGGGCTTCCCAGCACCAACAGCAGGATGGACAGGCCGGGCGCGACCAGCGCCAAAAGCCCGGCCACGCCGCACACACCCGCCGCGGCGGCGGCCAGCCAACGCCATTCGGGAGTGAGCGGCGACGGCTCCATTGCCGGCGACACAAACGGGTTCGCATCGTCGCGGCCGCAGTTTGGGCAAACGGCCGCTGCCGGCGGGAATGGATGGCCGCAAGCCGGACAACGGCGTTCCATTGGGGTCGATTGCATTCAGAATCTCCAAGTCGGTAGGGCCGCCGGTTTTCAAGCGTCGCAGCGTGCAGCGACATTTTCCCTGATTTCAATTCTCTTTACCATCGTCAGGCCAGAAAATCTCGCCTGTGCCCTGTCCAGACGGTTCGACGCGGTTGGAGGATGGGGCTGGTCTGCGCCTGCGCAAAATCGGCTGTCGTGCGCCGACTTGTTTGATACTAGCTTCATGCCGCCACGATCGGGGCTTGTCCCCGTCGAGCGCTGACTGACTGGCTAGATGTACGGCGCCGAACGCGTCCCCGTTTTCGCGATGCATCCGCCGCCGAAGGCGGCGGATGCAACGCGAAAACGGAAAGAATCTGTCGGGGGACGTTCGTTCTAGCCAGTCAGTCAGCGCTCCCACCGGGGCAAGCCCGGCGGTGGCGGTGCGGAACAATTCCGGTATGGAATCTCAACTCATTATCGTATTAAAGTCGGGCATTTTGCGCTGGCCAAGCCAGGCCTGTCCTGCGCAACAGGCGATATATTATGGACGAAAATCAACAACGCGGATCGATGTGAGATTTCTTCCGCTCCGCCACCGCCGGCTTCACGCCGGTGGAGCGCTGATTGACCGCTAGAAACGACGGCTTACAGCGTTGCGGTAACGCGATTTGGCGGTCAATCGTGGTTCGCCAAAACCTGAACCGCGTGCAGAACCTCCGCGGGCAACTTCTGGTCGAGGTGCGGCGTTTGGGTATGCAGGCGCAGCGCCAGCGCGGCTTGCTGACTGACCTCGGGCCGCTTGGCGGCGGCCAGGGCCATCGACAGGTGGGCATGTACCAGCGCGCTGTTGGGATATAGCTCGGCCGCGCGCTGAAAATGGTCGATCGCGGCCAGCAGAAACGCCTCACGGGCGGCTCCCTCCGTTTGTTCGGCCGCCGCCAGATAGCGGTCAGCCGCCTCGTGCCAGGCGGCGCTCGAATGCGGCCGCCGCCGCAGGAATTCACGTTGAGCGTCTTGCCAATTTTCCGCCGCACGATCCGTGTCGCGCAGCCAGGCGGCAAAATCGCCCTCGGCCAACATTTGCCACGGCTCGGCGGCCAACGGGTCGGCCGCCGCGGCGGCCAGCAGGTGCGCGCGGGCTTTGCGCGGATCGTCGAGCGCGTGCCCCATCGCGCCGCGACAAGCGAGCACCGGACGATACGCCGTCCAATAGCAGGCAATGAACAGAACGGCGCTGACGAGGCATGTCGCCACGAGCGCGCCGCGCGGCGCGAACACCGGCTTTTGATCGGCATCGCGCATGCCAACCGCCGCCAGCAGCCACAGCGATCCGGCAACCCCTGAAAAACTGATGCCGCCCGCCACCAGTAAATTGATGACCAACGCCAGGGCCGCGCAAAACGGCACGTATGCCGGCAGCGAACCGCGGCGAATCCAACCTGCCAGGCAGACGCTCGCCGCCGGTACAAGAACACAGCCGGCGGCCAACACCGGCCAGGGCAAAACGACCGTCGAAAACAGGCCCACCAGATAAGCCAACACAAACCCCGCGACGCCGGCCGCCGTGATTGCCAGCCAGGAAGAATCGGCTGCGTCGCCCGCGACGGCCGCCATCCGCTCGGGGGCGGGGCGCTCTCTCGCCAAGCGAAAGGCACGCAGGGCGATTCCCGTGAAAACCGCCAGCAGCGCCAACAAGGCGGGCGTGCCGGCGGTCGACCAAAGCTCGAAGGCGAAGTTGTGAGGATCGGCCACCACTTCGCTCGCGGCGGGCAACTTGAACCGCGTATATTCATCTTGAAAATTCCCCGGCCCGCAGCCCAGCCAGGGATGCTCCGCCACAATCCCCAGCGCGCCTTGCCAATAGTGCCAACGGTAGCTCAACGATTTGAACGCTTCGCTGATGATCTCACGATCGAGCGCGCCCCAGGCCAGCCCGGCGCCGACAAGAAGCGTTACGGC
>DASVGM010000136.1:0-11714 GCA_036379555.1 Pirellulales bacterium
ATTCGATCGAATCTAGTGGAAAGGCCAGAAGCCCGAAAGTCGGTTCCGGTTTTGGCTGGTGAAGTCCGGAATGTTCCCGCGACGTCGCTCGTGTGCCGACTCGCGCGCAGTGCCCGTGGAACGGCGGGCAATTTGGGTGAAAACCGGCGGCGCGGCACCGATGCTCAGGTCTGCCGAGACCGGCAGCGCGCCGCCGGTCACTCCCCGCCGGACTACCGATCCACGGCGCGGGCGCGGCGACCGAAATCAATCCTACGGTGGAAACCTGCCTTCAAACAGCAGACTCTCGCGCAACATCACCCGTGCCGGGTCGTTGACGTTCAGCACCTGCACCGTGACGATTCCTGTCTTGGTCTTGCCGACAAGCACTGTCTGCTCCCAATAAAAATGCCGAAGCCAGTTTTGCGTCCGCGGGTTGAAGAGCGCATACAGCTTTCCGGCCAGCAATCCGGCAAGGTTTGGCCCCTTCGACCAATTGCAGTGAGAGCATGCCCAGCAAAGCGTGTCAGGTTCGTCGAGCCCTCCGTGCTGTTTTGCGATGACATGCTCTACGTGGAACCGAAACAGATCGTCATCATCCTCGTGCAGGCGGCAATACTCACAGCGGCACCCTGCCCGGCGCCGAACGAAGGCCCGTAGCGCGGCGTCAGTCATTTGCCTGCCGGATTGGCGAGGAGCTGGCGGGCCTTCGACTTGAGAATCGCCACGACTGTGCTGTACGACACGTAACTACCATATTCGGCGTGCTCTTCGGGCGTTAGAAGCCCTTGGCTGTGACGCGCCGCCAAGTCGTCGACGCGCTCTTGCAATCTAGGATCGGCTTTCAGCGCAATTACTCGTCGGGCCGAATCTGGCGTCAGACAGTCGGCCAGCGCGGCAATGAGTTCCTCGAGAGCGGGAGCGGAGCTTGCAGTCTTCATGCCTCAGATTATAACACGGCGGGTGACGCTACTGCCACAGCGATCGAACCAACGATAAATCGCCGGCAGCACCAGAAGCGTCAGCAAGCTGGACGTGATTAGCCCGCCAATGACCACGGTGGCCACGGCCATCGGCACGTTCAGGTAGATCAACAGCGCCAGCGGCGCCGAATCAAACGTGGCGTAAAGAATGGCGAAGATGAAAGATCACCCCAGCCCGAGCGACGCCAACAACTCGTTTTGACAGCGATAGTCGCCAATGATGATGTCGGCGCCGGCGCTTATCAGGCGCTGGCGCTTCCAGGCGTTGACGCCCAGGCGAGTTTCCTCTTCGCTGGCCACGCCGACGGCCACGCCGCCCACGCGGCGCGTTTCCTCGATTTCGACAAAACCGTCGCCAAAGGCCAACAGTTCGTCGCCCGACACACCCATCTCGGCGATCATCCGTTCGATGATGAGCGCCTTGGAAAACGCCTGGTGGTCGTCCAACGCCCCGTACACCCGCGGGCCAAAAAAATGCTCCAGCCGCAAGGCCCGCAATTCGTCAGTGACGTATTTCAGATCGGTGCCGGAGGCCAGCCAAAGCGTCAAGCCGCGCTCGGCCAGCCGCGCCAGGAAGGCGTGCGTGCCGGGCACGGTCAGTTCCGCCGGTTCGGTCTTGCCGGTTTTCAGACCCTCCACGCGGTGGCTGATTTGCTCCCACAGCAGATCGTGGTATTGATGCTTATATTCCAGCGCGTCGCGCGGGCGACCGCCGCGCCGCGCCACCTCGTCGGCCAACTGCATCATCTGATAAATGGTCTGCTTGCCGTTGAGACGCATCACGAATTCTTCCACGTGAGCGTACAATTCCTCCGGCGACTCCCCCGTGCCGGTCGCCGTCAATTCGGCCACCATCATCGGAATCATCACGTTTTGCCAATTGCGGCGAATCAGCGACAACGTGCCGTCGAAATCAAACAGCACCGCCCGATACTTTCCCTGGGGCAGTCGCGGGCGGACGATTTCAATCGCGCCGGCTGCCGTTGTGTCAGCTTCCATGTCCGTGGGCGCGAGGGCGGGCGTTGCCGTGGTGGGGCGCATTAACTCTGGATGTAGCTTTTGAGGTAGTGGTTTTCCATCGTCACTTCCTCGTGGTGGGCTTTGACGACGTCGCCGATGGAGATCATGCCGGCCAAGCGGTCGTCAACCAGGATCGGCAGGTGGCGGATGCGGCGTTCGGTCATCAGGCCCATCGTTTCTTCAATGGAATCGTTGGGCGTGCCGGTCATTAAATCGCGCGTCATCACGTCGCCCACTTTGGCCTGGCTGAGCGACTCGCGCCCGGCGGCGCAGGCGCGCAGAATATCGCGCTCGGTGATGATGCCCAACAGCGCGCCGCAAGCGTCGCCGCCGGACGGTTGGCAAACCACCAGTGAGCCGACGTTTTTGTCGACGAGCTGATGCACGGCCTGATCGAGCGTGGCGTCGGCCGAAATGGAATGAACGTGAGAGCCTTTACGACGGAGAATTTCTTGCAAGACCATGGGAAACATCCTCACAAACGGGGTTCTAGCGATGCGGAAAAAAATGCCGCCTACTTCTCGTTTCTGGCCTCGCGATTATTGTACCACGGCCGCGACTCTCCAACCACCCCACGACGGCCGCCAAGCCGTCTTCGTCGTGCGTCGGGGCGATATAGTCGGCGGCGGCTTTGACCTCCGGCCGCGCGTTGCCCATGGCGATGCCAAGGCCGGCGGCTTCAATCATCGGAATGTCGTTCACGTCGTCGCCCACGGCGCAGATCTCCGCGGCCGCGATGCCCCAGGCGGCCGCGACGTGCCGGATGCCCGACCACTTCGTCACGCCGCTGGGCGCGATCTCGCATAAATAACCGATGTAACGCGGGCTGCGCAGCACGTGCGTGTAAAGCCGGCCGGGCAACGCGCGTTGCAATTCGCCATGCAAGGCCAACATTTGCTCGCGCGTGCCGGTCGAAAAGCCGGCGAACACGCCCTCGGGCGGATCGCGCATCAAGGCCGGCCAGAGCCGATGACAGTCTGGATTGAGCGCGAGGTATTCGGCCAACTCCGGTTGATCGGTTTCGAGCCGCTGGCAATAAAAATCGAAACCCTCGTGGTAGGAGTCGCCATAGAGCACCGCCTCAAAGCCTTGCCGCTCGATGACGCGCAGCAAATCGCACAGCAGCGTTCGTTCAAAAGCGGCTCGAAATAGGGTGCGGTGGTCGCTCGGACATTTGATGAGCGCCCCGCTGGCGGTGATCAGCGGCGCCTCGATCTTGAGCGTCTCGACCAGCGGCAACGCGCGGCTGTAACGCCGGCCCGTGGCCAGCACGATCTTCAGGCCCGCCTCGCACGCGCGGCGCAAGGCGTCGCGCGTTGGCGCGGTGATCTCGTCGCGGCTGTTGAGCAGAGTGCCGTCGATGTCGATGGCAAGCAGGCGGATTTCCGGCACAGTCGCTGGCGATGAAGGCAAGGCAAACAGTTCGATGGCGAAGGTTCCGGCCGGGGAATGAAAAAAAGAGGAGGGTGCAACCGCGGTATTTACCATGATAGACGCCAAAGTGCCATTTGGCCAGAACATGCGGTGCGGGCGAAAACCCGCTGGTGTTTTCCCAAGGGCATCTGCTACAATACTTCTGGGCATTTTTCCCCGGTGGTGTTTTCCCAGGAGAAAACCGCAATGGACGTCCTCAAGCAACAAGTCCGCCGCGCTCGTCGCAGGCTGGTTTTGCAACGCTTTCTTTCGGTCTTGAGTTGGAATTGGTTCGGCTGGCTGCTCGCCGCCGCCATCGTGGTGGCCGTGGGCAAATTCGTGCCGCTTCACCTGCCCGACTGGACTTGGCCGGTTGCCTCGCTGGCGCTTGGTTTTCTCACCGCGGTGGTTTGGTGTTTTGTCACGCGGCGCAGCGAACTGGAAGCGGCGTTGGAAATCGATCGCCGCTTCGGGCTGAAGGAGCGCGTTTCGAGCACCTATGCCCTGGCGCCCGAACAGTTCGATTCGCCGGCGGGCCGGGCCTTGATTGAAGACGCCCGCAAGCGCGTCGAGCGTCTGCACGTGGCCGATCAATTTCGCGTGCGGTTGGGCCGTTGGTCGTGGTTGCCCTTGTTGCCCGGCCTGGCGGTGTTTTTGATCGCGCTCTTCTTGCAGCCCGCGATCAACCTGAACAAAGCCGGCGGTTCGGTCGCCAATAAGGCGGAGAAAAAACAGGTCAAGGCGTCGATCGCGCCGATGCAAAAGAAATCGCTCGAACATCGCAAGCAGGCGCGCGACAAGAATTTGCCGGAGGCGGAAGAGTTGTTCGCCAAACTCGAACAAGGGGTGAAGAGTTTGTCGCAAGGCGAAACGCCCGACAAAAAGCAGGCGCTGGTGGAACTGAACGACTTGGCCAAAGACTTTGAGCAGCGCCGGCGCCAGCTTGGCGCCGCCGAGAAAGTGGTCGAACAGATGAAGCAACTGAAAGATCTCGAAAAAGGGCCGGCCGACAAAATGGCCGATGCCTTGAAAAACGGCGATTTCCAGATGGCCGTGAAAGAGCTGAAAATGCTGCGCGACAAGCTCGAAAACGGCCAACTCGACGCCGACGCCAAGGCCGCGCTGGAAAAGCAGCTCAAGCAAATGGAAGACAAACTGCTCAAAATGGCCCAGGCCCATGAAAAAGCCCGGCAGAATCTGAAAAAGCAGATCGACGAACTGAAAAAGAAAGGCCAGCACCAGCAGGCCAAAGAGCTGGAAGAAAAACTCGCTCAAATGCGGCAGCAAAAAAACCAAATGGAACTTACCAAGCAATTGGCCGAAAAGCTGGGGCAATGTTCCAAGTGCATGCAGAACGGCGATCAGGCCGGCGCGGCGAAGGCCATGTCCAAGCTCGAACAGCAGCTCGCCGACTTGCAGCAGGAAGCCGACGAGTTGGCCATGCTTGACGAGGCCATGAGCGACCTGGAAATGGCCAAAGACTCGATGAGTTGCAAAGAGTGCGGCGGCGAGGGGTGCCAAGCGTGCATGGGCGGCGGCAATCGCTTTGGCAAGCCCGGCATGGGACTCGGTCGCGGCCGCGGCACTGGCCCCCGGCCCGAAGAGAAAACCGATTCGCGCTTCTACAACAGCAAGGTCAAACAGCAAACCGGCAAGGGCGCGGCGCTGGTCGTCGATTTTGTCGATGGACCCAACATGAAGGGCAAGGTTCAGCAGCAGGTGCAAACCGATTTTGAAGCGGCCGAAGCGGGCGACGCCGATCCGCTTACCAGCCAGCAACTGCCGCGCGGCTATCGCGAGCACACCATGAAGTATCTCGATTCATGGCGCTCGCGCGATGATAAATAGCTATAAGCTATAGCACGGCGAAGTAGTTATCGACCGCGAAATCAAAATTCTCGTGCGACATGACGCATGGCTGGCCATGAAAGTCGCACAGGTTTTTGATCTGCAAGAGCAGATCTCGCGGATGACAGCAGCGGAAGTGCCGCCCGGCGTAGTGCGTGGCGATCAGATAATCGACCGCTTCTTCGCTGTAAGCCACGCCCAACTTGGGCGCGAGCGTGCGAAACAGTTGGCGGAACTCATCGGCCGTCGGGTCGAGCACGTCGATCTTGTAGGGAATGCGCCGCAAAAAGGCGTCGTCGACCAGGTCTTTCGGCTCCAGATTCGTGGAGAAGACGACGAGTTGATCGAACGGCACCTCGATCTTCTTGCCGTTGGGCAGGTTTAGAAAATCGTAGCGCTTTTCCAGTGGCACGATCCAGCGATTGAGCAACTCGTCGGTGGTCATGCGTTGGCGGCCGAAATCGTCGATGACCAAGGTGCCGCAATTGCTCTTGAGTTGCAGCGGCGCCTCGCAGATTTTCGTGGTCTCGTTGAACGTCACCTCCAGCGAATCCATCGTCAGCTCGCCGCCGGCGATGATGGTGGGCCGTTTCACGCGCACCCAGCGTTTGTCGATCTGGCGATGGTCGATAAGCCCCTCGCCTGGTTCCAGCGGCGCTTCTTCATGGCTGCTGGGGTCGAAGAGCCGCATGATTTCGCCTTCCACCCAGAGGGCGCGTGGAATCCAGATATGCGAGCCAAACGCCCGCGTGACGCGCTCGGCGATGCTCGACTTGCCATTGCCCGGCGCTCCGTAAAGAAACATGCCGCGGCCCGAATTGATGGCCGGGCCAAGCCGGGCGAACATGCGCGGGCTGAGCAGCAGATCGGCGAAGGCGCGCTCCAGGTCTTGCTTGGTCGGCCGTTGGCGCGTGAGCGATTGCGCCCGCACGCTCGCCACGTAATGTTCCAAAGGCACCGGCGCCGCGCCAAAGTAGGTGCATTGATCGGCGTAGCGGCGGGCGCGTTCGCGGCCGATGTCGGTCAAGGAATATTGATAATCGTTCATCGGCGCGGTATCGCGATAAACGGCAAGCTGGTCGTTTTTCAGTCCGCGCAACACCTCGTCGATGATTTTGAACGGCAGCCGCACCTGCGCGGCGGCGTCGCGGCCGCAGGCGGTGCCGTTGGCCAAAAGAAACTTCATGACGAGCGATTCGACCAGCCCGTCGCTGATGCCGCTGTCGCGCAGCGACGCCGGTTCCGTCGGCGCGAAGTCGCCGCTGGCCGCGTCGTTGGCCGGCGCCACGATGCGTTTGACACGGCCGAGCAACTCTTGCAGCTCTTTATCTTGTTTTGGGTCGCGGCCGGCCGGCGGCGCCGGTTTTGGCGGCGGTGCCGATTGTTGCGGCGATGCGGATTGTGGCGGAGTGGCCGCCAAGGCGGCCCAGGCTTCGGCGCCGCCCGCACCGGTTTTGTGAATCAAACTCGCCAGCAAACTATCGGTGGCAGCGTCGGGCATGACAATGAAACTCGTGGCCCTATAGGAGTCAACACTTAGCAAACTCTACGTCGAGCCGGCGGCGCGTCAACTCGCCTCAGCGCGCATATTTGCGCACCGCGTAGCTGTAATCGACCTGGCTAAACTCGGCGGGCATCACCTTGGCCAACTGATCGGTCGTGCGTTTCCGCATTTCAATCGCGAACTCAACCAGCGGCAGGATCACGTCCGCTTCAAGCTCCTCGGCCTTGCGGTGCGGGTGAAGCAACTTGAGCATGCCGGCTACCGTCTTTTTCACCGCGTCCTGGTTCCGGCCGGTCATCGCCGCCAGATCGACCCACGCGCTCACGTGCGTCTGAAAATTCCGCCGTCGCAGCTCGGCGAAAATCTCGGCCAGATAATCGGTCAAAAAGCCATAGCCGGCCGCGTAATTGTCGGGCCGAATTTTTGGCATTTCCCAACCGGGCAAATAGGCGTGGATGCGGTCCAAAAACGCCGCGTCCTGCAGCTCGGGCGGGAGCGGCTCAAACAGATGCCGGTAGCGCGCGTCGGGCGCGGCCTGCCGCAAGTCGGTGTCGATGTTGCCGCCCAGCACGATCGAGCATTGCGCTGAAAACTCCTGGTCGCCCCGGTTGAATTTGCCCGTTTGCATGTAATCTTTCAGCATGTTGATGCTCGCCTCGGCGTCGTCAAAGCGGATGTGCGAAATCTCGTCGAAAAACACCAAGTGCTTCAGCCCGATCACGCCCAGCTTGCGCGTGTTGCGATTATAGAAGAGATTGGCCGGCGTGGCGTTCGCTCCGCCGCCGGAGATCACGAAGCCGCGGTTCGACGTGTTGCGGAACGTATACGTCTTGCCGGTCTCGCGCGGCCCCAGCTCGATCAAGTTGTAGTTCGGCTCGACAAACGGAACCAGCCGCAAGAGCATCAGCAGCTTGACGCGCCGTTCAAAGCGGGCCGGGTTGAATCCAATCGACTGCGTGAGCAGGTCGATCCATTCGTCCTCGCTGAATTCCGGCCGCTTCGCGATAAAGTCGTCCAGGTCGAGCCGCGTGTACTGCAGCGGCGTGAAGGCCCGCACGTAGAACGGATACTTTCGGCCCTTGATGTCATAGGTGCCGTCGTACTCTAGTTCCATCGTGCCCCAGGCGCCGCTGGTCAGCAACACATCGCCGTATTGCTCCAGGATTTTAGGCGCGATGCGCACGGTGTTGTCGCCCAAGGCCGGAACGTCGGCCCAATAATGATCTCGCGCCTGGTCCAGCCGCACGCTGAATTGGCCCAACAACGTGTATTGCCCCTTCTCTTTGATGCGGCTCTTAATCAGCTCCTTTTTCGCGCTTTCGGCGTAATGCTCGGTCAAAATCCGGTCGATCTTCGCTTGCCCCTCCACCGGATTGGTGTGATCGACGTAACGGCTGACGAGATACTCCATCACGTACCGCGGAAACTCCTTGTAGGCGTCGTTCCAGCGCGTTAGCGGCTTGAGAATCACCCGATCGCTCAACAGACGCAATATCTTCGCGTTCAGGCGGTCGAGCGGCGGGGTTGAATTGGTCGCGGTCATCAGCATCTCCTATACGTCTTCAAACACGTCGAGCGCCGACGCGGTCAGCTTCGTCTTCTTCGCGTTGACCTTGATGGGAATCACGACGGTCCCATCGACGGCCTCGCGCCATTTGCCCGATAGATCGGTGTGCCGCACGCGCAGCGAAACCGCCGTCAAGGCGCCGCGCCGATCAACCTGGCCCCCCGCCGCGCCCTGGAACGTGCCCAACAGCTTGATCTTCAGCGGCGCGCCGCCGGCGGGCGGCAGTTTCCCCTTTTCTCGCAACAGCAACTCATCGAGGCTACCGCGCGCCACCACTTCAAATTCAATCTCGACGTTGCCCCGGTTGGCGACGGTGAACGATACTTCCGCCTCTTGATCTTCGTCGACGGCGATCACCGTCGGCAGCCCCTCCAGGTGAACCGTGGCCACCTTCTCGCTGACACGTTCGAGCTTCGCCACCGGCACCACCAACTCGGCCAGCGAAACGCCGCCATGCGAATAACGAACCGAAGTTCCCACCCCCTCGCGTCTCAGCCAGGCGCGCCCCACGCAGAGCGCGTGCGCTTCACCGCCGACCTCCACCGTTACCGCCCGCGACAGACCGGAGGGAACAAACTGCTTGGTGTAGCGATAGAAAACCGCCTCGCCCGGCGAGACGTTGTGCCGCGCGGCCTCCGCGCCGGCCACCTCCACGGCCGAGGACGGCGGCAACTCGATAAATCCATGGTCCGACGTGGCCAGAATAATGTCGCCGGGCCGCACGCGCCGCAGCAGGTCGTCGATGATGCCGCGAACGCCCGTCTGGCGATCGCCCTGCAAATCCTGGCGAATCTTGGCGTTGAACGAGGCCAGATCGCCATGATAGTCGTGGCATTCGTCCGAGATCGGATAGATCAACACGTTGAACGGCCGGGCCGCGTCCTTTGACTTCAGCGCCGCGCGGGCTTGCGTCGTCTCGGCGTCGGTGACAAAGCGCAGCTTCTCCTTTCGCTCGTGAGCGCCTAGGCCGATGTTGTTGGCGAACAGCTCCGCCTCCGAATAGGACGCCGGCTTTTTGCCCACCGCCCAAGCCGCGGGCGGCGCGCCGGCCAGCACGCTACGCCGGGCATAGAGCGTATAGCTCGGCAACGTGCAAAAACGCGCCTCCGACGAAATGACAAAATCTTCGCCCAGGAGCGGCTGCACCACCTCTCGCCAACTGTCGTAACGCATGCCGTCAAAAATCAGCACCCACACGCGCCGCTCGTCGTCGCCCGTCAGAATGCTCTTGATCCGCTCGCCGCAGGCCTCCTTGATAAAGCTGGTATACGATTTTGGCCCCCGCGAAAAGCTGTCGGGCGACGACGACGCGAACCGCCCCAGCGCGGCGTCCAGTTCGTCGAGCCGCGCCCAGACGCGCGCCGCCAGCGAGCCGGCCGCGGGGCTCAGCTCGTCGCCGCCGCACAAATAGCCGCCGGCCGCCGCCGAGAGATTCTCGTCGCCCAATCCCTCGCGGTCGTGAAGTGTGCGCGCCACGTCAAGTTCCAGCGTGTAATGCTCGCTCTGGACGAACCAATCGAGCAGCTCCTCGGCGCGCGAAAAGGACGGCACGCTCATGGCCAGTCGCCGCTCGATGCTCGCCAACCGTCGCGCCAACCGCGCGGCGGCGCGGCACTGGCGCTCGCGCTCGGTCGCCTCGGCGTCAGTGGCGGCGAGCACCGGGTGACTGGCCAGGCTGTCGGCCCACGCCAAGCCGGTCGCTGGATCGTCAAAGAAGTCGCGCAGCCGCCGCTCAAGCACCGGCAGCAACAAGACGGGCGACGACAAGCCGGCGAGATCGCCCGCGCCCGCCTGCGACGCCATCAGGCCGGCGAGCTTTTTGCCGCGCTTGGGCGTGATGTAGTCTTCCGCGCGGCTTTCGACTCGCCGCCAAAGCTCAACGTCGCACCGCAAATGCTCGATCACCGCCGGCGAAAGCGCTTCCAGCTCTCCCATGGGCAGTTCGGGCGGAAAGATTTGCAAGCCGCTCAACTGCAGCGCCGGGTTTTGCAAATCGGCCTCGGCGGCGAATTTTCGTAAGACGAGATACGCGGCCAGCTCGCCCAAGTGTTGATCGAGCCAGAAAAGTTGCGGTTGCACGCCCGGCCGAGCGGCGCCTCGGGCCAATTGCCGCAGGACGGGCAGGTCGGGCGAATCGTTCGCCACCGACAACGCCACGCCCAGTGCATGTGCGATCGCCGCCGCGGCGTCCGTTTCGTCAGGCCAAATCGTGTCGAGGTTCCAATCGGCGTGCCGTACCAGCAAGACCAGCGCCGCCACCTCGGCGGTTCCCCAATCGTCGGGCCGGCCGAACCGCGCGATGATCTTCTTGGCCGCGCCCGGCACGCCCTCCAGGTTGGCCAGCAACTCCTCTTTGAAGCGCCGCAATTCCGCGACCGGAAAGTTGATCTTGGGGCAAGCCCGTGCGAAGACCGCCGCCAGCGACACATCCAACGGCGGCCCGCCTTCGTTCGCGGCCAGCAGGTCGGCCAGGTAAGAAACCTGAACGCGGCTGTTTTCGGCCCTGCCGCGCGCCAGCACCACGAGCACGCGTTCGTGCTTGCGGGCGGCGCGATAGGCCAGGCGAAACGCCAGATCGTCGCCGCGAAAGACGGCCAACCGCCAGACTCGGCCGCCGCCGTCGGCGAGCGACTCTTTGCCCAGCAGGCCCGCGTCGGCCAACAAGCGATCGCTATCGACGGCCACCGCCATGCGCGCGGCCGCCGGCAAATCGCTCAACCAGTGGTGTAAAAGATCGACTGGACCGTGTGCCATGAACATCCTCAATCAAACAACGTCGGCTCTTTGCGCCGGCGTTCGGCCGCTTGCTTCTCTTCCTGGGCGCGCACGGCCTGCGAAACGCGGTTGGAGGCGATGCCGGCCTGCTTCTTGGCCCGTGTGAAAACCTCGGCCGAAACGTGGTCGGATAAGACGCTTTGAAACAGCCGCGTAATCAGGCGGTGTCCTTCGCCGGCGTCGAAGTGGCGCAGGGCGGGCGCCGATTGCACGTCGCCTTCTTCCACCTGCCGGCAGGCTTTGAAGAGCACGTCGATCCACTCGGCGCGTTCCAGGTCGCCGCTCTGGCGGCGCAGGTTGCCCGACAGGTAGCGCTCGGCGTCGTGCAAGACGCGCGCGCAGCGGTCGTCGTTCATCCGTTCGCGTTCGTCGGCGGTCGGCTCGCGCCAGCGATTCGTCTCGGCGTCGCGCCAGAAGTGTTCGACGAGCAGCTCGTCCAGGTCGAGCATTTGCGAGACTTCGGCGGGCAGCAGCCCGACGGCGCGCATCCAGAGCGGTTTCAGTTCGCCGACGAGCATGGCCCGCGCGCGGAGTTTTTGCCGCAGCCAGTCGATGGCGGAGAGGCCGTCGCGGACGGCGACTTCTTCCTCAAACATTCCGCCGCCGGCGCCGTTGCCGCCGACCG
>DASVGM010000137.1:0-15763 GCA_036379555.1 Pirellulales bacterium
AAAAGATCGCCTTTGAGGGAGGATCGCTGGAAAAGCAAGGACAGTTCACGCATGTGTTCAATGCCGCGGCCGAGGGCGCACGTTTCAGCATGCCCTGGTCGACATGGATCGAAACACAGGTCGGCCAGAATGGACGGCAGATTTCAAACCGGCTCAATATTGAAGGCGCCGACGTCCGCTCCGTGCCCTTGCCTGCTCCCTGACGCCACTTTGCCACTTTGCTGGCCTTGCCGCTGTTGCCACAATGCCATAAGCTTTGTGCCATAGTCGGCGGCTCAGCGTCAGGGAAGTTCGCCGCGGTGTTCAACAAGCAAAGCTGGCATGGAATCGAGCCACACTCTCAACGATATCAACTTCAGTGCGCGCCGATTGGGCATTTCGCCCGCAAGCGTAGATCCCGTCAACGACGAATCAATTTCGGCTGAAATCAGCCGGGCAATGGGCCGCACCGCCGCTTGGCTGCGCGCGGCTCAACACGCCGATGGCTATTGGTGCGGCGAACTGGAAGGCGACACCATCCTCGAAAGCGAATATATCTTGCTGCTCGCCTGGTTGGGCCGGCACGATTCGCCCGCAGCCCGGCAAGCCGCACGCTATATTCAGAGCAAGCAGCTCGCCAACGGCGGCTGGACAATTTACCCAGGCGGTAAAGTCGACATCAGCGCCAGCGTCAAAGCTTATTTCTCGCTCAAGCTCACCGGGCAGCCCGCCGCGGCTGAGCACATGCAACGCGCCCGCGACGCCATTTTAGCCCACGGCGGCGCCGACGCCGTCAATAGCTTTACACGCTATTATCTGGCGTTGCTCGGGCAGATTTCCTACGAGCAATGTCCGGCCGTTCCGCCGGAGTTCGTTCTCTTGCCCGGTTGGTTTCCGGTCAACCTGCATTCGATCAGCTCCTGGAGCCGCACCATCCTGGTGCCGCTGTCCATTATGTCGGCCTGCCGGCCGGTCTGTCGGCTGGACCCGCGGTTCGGTATTCGCGAGTTGTTTTTGAAGCCTCCGGAGCAATGGCCGCCCTTGCGTTGTCCGGGCTTAAAGGGCGGCACGGGGCTGTTAAGCTGGGATCGCTTCTTTCGCGTCGTCGATTGGGGTTTCAAGTGGTGCCAGCGACATGGCGTTTTGCCTTTCCGCGGCCGAGCGATTGAGGCGGCCGCGCGCTGGATGATCGATCGCTTTGAAGGCAGCGATGGCTTAGGGGCGATTTTTCCGCCGATTATCTGGAGCGTCGTCGCGCTCAAATGTCTGGGCCACGACGATGATTCGCCGCAGGTGAGGTATTGTCTGGAACAGCTTCGCGGCCTGGTCATTGAAGAAAACGACACCGTGCGATTGCAGCCCTGCAAATCGCCCGTCTGGGATACGGCGATCGCCTTACGAGCACTCGCCTCTGCCGGTCAGACCGACAACCACACCCAGCGGGCGGTGCGCTGGCTGCTCGACAAGCAGATTTCCCGCCCAGGCGATTGGTCGAGCAAAGTCGCCGTGGAACCGGGCGGTTGGTGCTTCGAGCACGCCAACGATTTTTATCCCGATCTCGATGACACGTCGATGGTGGCCATGGCCCTGGCCGAGCAATACGTGGCGGCGAGCGACGCCGACTTGCCAGACAACCACGAACTGCTTGCGCGGACGACCAAGGCCATCGCCCTGTCCGAACGCTGGATGCTCGCCTTTCAGAATCGCGACGGCGGCTGGGGCGCGTTCGATCGGGACAACGACGCGGAGTTTCTCTGCCATGTTCCCTTCGCCGATCATAACGCCATGATCGATCCCAGCACGCCCGATTTGACCGCGCGTGTCTTGGAATCGCTGGGCGTATTGGGCCGCCGCGTGGGCGACCCCGCCGTGGACAAAGCGCTGGCCTATCTGCGGCAATCGCAAGAAGCTGATGGAAGCTGGTTTGGCCGTTGGGGCGTCAACTATATTTATGGCACATGGCAGGTGCTCACGGGCGTGGCGGCGGTGGGCGTGCCCAAAGACGACCCATTGTTGGTTTCGGGCGCGGACTGGCTGATGGCGCACCAGCAGCCGGGCGGCGGTTGGGGGGAATCGTGCGATAGCTATGCCGACACCAGCCTGCGCGGCCAAGGCCGGCCCACGGCCTCGCAAACCGCTTGGGCGGTGTTGGGCCTGGTGGCCGCCGGCCGCGAGCACGACCCGGCCACCCTGCGCGGCGTTCGGTATCTCCTGTCGCAGCAAGCCGACGACGGCTCGTGGGAAGAAACCGAGTTTACCGGCACCGGTTTTCCGTTGGTCTTTTATTTGCGGTATCATCTGTATCCGATTTACTTTCCTCTGCTGGCCTTGGCCCAATGGCGGCGCGCCATGCGGACACCACTTCTTTCTAAAGGCGACTGTTGATGGCAGTACCTCTCTCGCAAATGTGGACGGTGGCGACTTATGTCTTGGGACGGCGGTTGCGCGGCATCCAGCGTTATCCGCTGGTGGTCATGCTGGAGCCGCTCTTTCGCTGCAATCTGGCCTGTGCGGGCTGCGGCAAGATTCAATTCCCGACCGAGATTCTGCGCCGGAATCTGACGCCGGAGCAATGTTTTCGCGCGGTGGATGAATGCGGCGCGCCGGTCGTCTCCATTCCCGGCGGCGAGCCGCTCTTGCACCCGCAGATCGACGAGATCGTCGCCGGTCTGGTGGATCGGAAAAAGTACATCTATCTCTGTACCAACGCGCTGAAGCTGGAAGAGTGCCTGCCGCGATTCAAGCCCTCCAAATTCCTTTCGTTCTCCGTACACCTCGACGGCCCGCGTGCGGAGCACGACCGCGCCGTTTGCCGTGAGGGCGTCTATGACATCGCCGTGCGTGGCATCAAAGCGGCCCTGGACGGCGGCTTTCGCGTGACGACCAACACCACCTTGTTCAACGACGCCGATCCTGAGCGATTTCGCGAGTTTTTCGACACGGCGATGGCGCTGGGCGTCGAGGGGTTGATGCTTTCGCCGGGCTACAGTTACGAAAAGGCGCCCGATCAGGAGCATTTCCTGCACCGTGAGCAAACCAAGGGGCTTTTCTTCCGTTTGCTCGCGAACCCCCAGCGGCAATGGCGGTTTAACCAATCGCCGTTGTTTCTGGAGTTTCTCAAGGGAGCGATCGAGCTGGAATGTACGCCCTGGGGCATGCCCACTTACAATGTTTTTGGCTGGCAGAAACCTTGTTATTTATTGGACGACGAAGGCTACGCGGCGACCTACGAGGAATTGATGCGCACGACCGATTGGTCGGCCTATGGCCGCCGCAGCGGCAATTCCAAATGCCAGGACTGCATGGTTCACTGCGGCCACGAAGCGAGCGCGGTCCACGAGACGTTCAACTCGTGGCGCAGTTTTTGGCAGACCGCCCGACTGACCGTCTTGGGGCCTAAGCGTGTCTCCGACCGCGAACTAGCCGCGGCAAAGCCCTCGCCGCCGAAAGCGCAACCGCGGCCGCTTTATCAGTTGCCAGTGCTAAATCAACCCTTATGAAACTGCTCCACGCGCTTGCCATTGCCATTGCGATCTGTCCGGCTGCCACGATGTTCGCGGTTGAAGGGGAGCGTGCGCGGCCCAATATCCTGCTGGCCATCGCCGACGATTGGGGATTTCCGCATGCTTCGTGCTATGGCGATTCGGCGGTTAAAACGCCCACCTTCGACCGGCTGGCCCGCGAGGGCGCTCTCTGCAAACACGCCTTTGTCTCGTCACCGTCGTGTACGCCCTCGCGCGGAGCGCTGTTGAGCGGACAACACTTCTGGCGTTTGCGTGAAGGCGCCAATCTTTGGGTCACGCTGCCGGCCGATATTCCGGTTTATCCCGACTTGCTGGAAGCGGCCGGGTATTTCGTGGGCTATACGCGCAAAGGTTGGGGGCCCGGCAAGCTGGGGGATCGCCGGCGCAACCCCGCCGGAAAGCAGTTCAAAGATTTTGCGACTTTTCTCGACGAACGCCCCCAAGGCAAGCCGTTTTGTTTCTGGTTCGGCAGTCTCGATCCGCATCGACCCTATGCGCCGGGCAGCGGTGTGGCCGATGGCATCGACCCGGCCAAGATCAAACTGCCGGCCGCCTTGCCTGACGCCGCCGAGACGCGTTCGGACGTGGCTGATTATTACTTTGAGGTGCAGCGCTTCGATCGCGAGGTGGGAGGACTGTTGCGGCAGCTCGAAGCGCTGGGCGAACTGGACAATACGATCGTGGTGATGACCGGCGATCACGGCATGCCGTTTCCGCGCGGCAAGGCCAACTTATACGACCTCGGCACGCATGTGCCGTTGGCCATTCGCTGGGGCGGCAAGTTGCCACGTCCGGGACGGACGATCGACGAGTTCGTTTCGTTGACCGATCTGGCGCCGACCTTTTTAGCGGCGGCCGGCGTGCCCGCGCCCGAGGCCATGACCGGCCGGAGTATGCTCGATCTTTTGACGGTCTCGGCGGATGCCGAATCGCCGCGCGACCACGTACTCTTGGGCCGCGAGCGGCATACACAGGCGCAAGAGGCGCCCGAGGGCGGGGGCTACCCGATGCGCGCCATTCGCACGGCCGATTATCTTTACATCCGTAACTTGAAACCCGATCGCTGGCCGGTCGGCACACCGAACTTTCAGCGGGCCTTCCTGCTCCGCGCCTGGTTGGGCGATACCGACAATGGCCCGAGTAAAGAGTTCCTCTGGTTGCACCGGCGGGAACCGGCGGTGATGCCGTTCTATGCGCGCGCCTTTGAAAAACGTCCGGCCGAGGAGCTTTATCATCTGCCGACCGACCCAGATCAAATCATCAATCTGGCCGACGATGCGACGCATGCCGAAGCGAAGCGGAAGCTGTCCGCCCGGCTTATGAACGAGCTTAAGGCGGCCGGCGATCCGCGAGTCACCGGCGGCGAGCGGTTCGATCGGTATCCATACTACGGCGGCGTTCCTGAGTGGCCATTTAATTGAGGCGCCATCTGGCCGAGCTGAGTTGCGCCACGTTCATGTCGATCGCGCGAGTTGGCAAAAACTCTACAAAAATGCTTCTGCGTTTGCGAAGAGTCGCGTAATTAGATTAAGGAACTGCCGACCTGCCGCCGTTGTTTCCAAATCGTCCCACAACTCGAAGCGATGCTCTACCGGCGCGTGCGCCGGAGCGGCCGGCGGCCAGGGATATTCTGGATTCGGGCCATTTTGCGCCAACGTGGGCGCCAGGTTCTGAATCTGCTCCGCAAGCGCGGAGCTTTTGCGAATTAACTGTTCCCAGTTCGCGTTATGCCCCTTGAATCCCAACCGTTTTTGAGCATCCCGGTTTGTCGAAAGACTCAGGAGAAATGGAACGAAGGCCCGATGCGACATCGCCTGAGGGCCGTGCCTCCAACCGTGGGACTTTCCCAGTAGTTCTGTGGCCATCTGCAAATAGTGCAACGCATGAGAGGCGGGCAATTCGCCATTGCGCTGCTGTTTTTGCAGCCACTCGAAAACGACGAAATCGGAGCGTGCCTGGACAAGAAACAACCGCTGATGCTCGGTCACGCGCCACGCCTCCGCCAAACCTGGCCTCCAGCGAGCGACCAGCCGGCCGGAAGACGAGCGGGATCCTGCTTGACCTGGTTGAGTTGCTCGGTGCTCATGTCGGCAATGCGGAGCAGGAATGGCGCTCCCTTGACGTTCAGATCGAAGTCGATCGCCGCGACGCCGTCGTCGTTCACAACGAATCGGTCATTTACTTCCAGCAAGCGAATTTCATCGGTGGGGGCCTCCTGGGGCAAATACCAAATCTCACGGATGCCGCTGTCCGCGATGAAATGCTTTTTGGCGACCCATTTGGCAACATCGTCCCGCGCGGCACTGATAGGCTCACTGGTATCAGGGGCGCGCCTGCGCCACTCGCGGGCGTTTTTGTCGAGCTCGTCGAGGTAGTCATACCAATACTCATCGGGCGTATCGGGTCCCGGAGGCATCGTGCGCAGTTTTAGGTAGTCAGTCCACAACGCGAAGACAACCGGATCGCCCGCCACCGGTTCATAGCCCGCCAACCGCAGCTCGTCAGTGTTTCGGAATACTTTGAATCGCCTTGCATCGAGCGGATCGCGGCCGACGCGCGCCTCGGGGGCCGCGTCCCCGTTTTTCCACTGATGCACCGCCTCCATGTCGTAGTCGAGAGCTACATTGTCAATCATGTTGCCGGCATAGCCGGAGCGCCGCGGATCCTCGCCCGTGAACACGAGATAAATAGCGTCGCCGATTTTATCTTGCACGAGAAACATGGTCCGAGCCTCTTGATTTTCTATGATCGCTGACAAAGAATTCTTGCACGCCGTTTGCCTTAGGTCAATGGCCGTGCCCGTCGGCCAGCAGTTCGCCGGTGAACGGCCGCCGTCGCTTGGCTATAATGCCCGCATGACGACCTTGCGCGACAACCCCTTGAAACGAGCTTGCCGGCGGACGCCTCGGCCCCGGAGTCGAAACTAAATGATTTCCTGGCAAAAGCTAACCTCGATTTTGGCGAACTTGCCGCAACTTAGAATCGGGCTTCTGGGTGACCTGTTTCTCGACCGCTATCTGGAGCTCGACTCCAATTTGTCCGAAGTCTCGATCGAGACCGGCCTGGAGGCCTACCAGGTGACGCGCGTGCGCAACTCGCCTGGCGCGCTGGGCACCGTGATGAACAATCTCGCCGCGCTCGGTGTCGGCCGCCTGACGCCCGTCACGCTGATCGGGTACGACGGCCAGGCGTTCGACCTGCTCCATGCGCTTGAGAAGATGCCGGTGGATATTGAACACATCGTCCAAGATTCCGCGCGTCTCACGCCGACCTACACCAAGCCCCTGCGTCGCGCGGCGAACGGTGAATGGCGCGAGTTGAATCGCATCGACCTGCGCAACATCGCGCCGCCTTGCGCGGCCAGCGAAGCGCGGCTGCTTGACCGGCTCAGTGATGTCTTTACGCAGGTTGACGGCTGGGTGGTGCTCGATCAGGTGAATGAAGAAAACTGGGGCGTGGTGACAACCGGCGTGCGCGAGCATTTGGCCGCGCTCTGCCGGCGGCACCCGGATAAGCCGGTGCTGATTGACAGCCGCCGGCGCATCGGGCAGTTTCGCTTCGGAATGCTGAAGCCGAACGTCAGCGAATGCCTGCGAGCGCTCGGCCGCGAAGAAGTGGCCGCGGCCGGCGACTTGGACTTCGCGCGAGAGGCGGCCCTGGCGCTCTGCCGGCAGACGGGCCGACCGTTGTTTTGCACAGTCGGCGAGGCCGGCATGTTGGTGGTCGGCTTTGACGGTTCGGATAGCGTCGTGCATGTGCCCGGCTATCCGGTGAGCGGCCCGATTGACATTGTCGGCGCGGGCGATAGCGCCACGGCGGGTGTATTGGCGGCGATTTTATCAGGCGCCTCGCCCAGCGAGGCGGCGGCGCTGGGCAACCTTGTCGCTTCAATCACCGTGCGGCAGCTTGGCGCCACCGGCACCGCTTCGCCGGAGCAAGTGCGCACCCGATGGCAAGAATGCGCGGCGACGAATGAGCGGAATTAGCGCTTCGAGTTGGCGCCCCGGTTTGAGGCCGGGCGGGAAGTCTGAAACCGAGCCTCTCGTAACGCCTGCTCCAAGGCTTCGTCCGTCTGCTGAATTTGCTCGCCACTGTCCAGGTCCGGCCGAGCGACACGGTGGGCGGCCGGAGTCACTTGCACGTCGGGCTTGACGCCGATACCGCTATAAGGATTTCCCTTGGGTGAATAAAACTTGGCCGTTGTCAGACGTAGCCCGCTATTGGCCAGGTTGAGCGGAAAAATGCCTTGCACCGAGCCTTTGCCATAGCTGGTGGCGCCCACGATCACGCCGCGGCGAAAATCGCGAATGGCGCCGGCGAAAATCTCGCTGGCACTGGCGCTTTCACCGTCGATCAACACCACAAGCGGCACTCGCCAGGTTCCCGGCTCGCGAGCGGAATAGGTATAATCTTCCTGCCGGCTGCGGCCGCGGGTGGAGACGATCGTACCTCGATCGACGAATTTGTCGACCACCTCGACCGACGTGTTGAGCAAGCCGCCGGGATTGCCGCGCAGGTCGATAATCAGTGTTTTCATGCCCTGTCGATGCAGCTTCCACAAGGCCGCGTCGAGATCGCGAGTGGTCGTTTTCTGGAAGCAGGTAAGGCGAATGTAGGCCACGCCGAAACTTGGGTCGATCAGCCGCGATTCGTCAATGCTGGGCACCTCCACATGCTCGCGACGCACGCGCAACTGCCGCGGCGGCTGGCCGCCGGTCACCGCGGTGACGGCGACATAAGAACCTTCTTTGCCTTGCAACATGTTGGCCGCCTGGTCGGTCGTCACCTCGGCCGTCGAGTGGCCATCAACGGCGACGATGCGGTCGCCCGCGACAATGCCCGCACGCTGGGCGGGGCTGGCGGGAATCACCTTCACAATCAGCAAGGCCCCGCGATCCGCCTTGAGCTCCACCCCAAGGCCGACGAAGTTGCCCTCGATCTGCGAATAAACCTCATTCAGTTGCGAGGAGGTGAGAAACGCGGAATACGGATCGAGCGAGTTGGTGGCCCCGCAGATATATTCATGCACCGTCGCCGCTTCGGGCAGGCCGAGCTCGTCACGGCACAGTCGGGCGGCGGCCGAGGCGATCTCAAGCGCGGCATGACGGCTGTTGACTTGAGCGGTGGTGACGCGATTGGGCAGTTGACGGCGCACACGGTCGATGAGCGCGCCGCTCACGTCGCGCAAGTTGGACTCGACAAACATGGGGTCCGCCAGGGCCACCTGCATGCTGGTATGGCCATAATCCGCCAACCGCCGCCAGTCGGGAGCGTCGACGTAGTGGGCCTGAATTTTCAGCAGCACTTCGGAATAAAGGTCGAGCGCCTGCCGGGGCGACAAGGTGGAAACCGTTTCGCGGAAGGCGCGGTCGCCATAGCGGCGCGCCAAGTCGTAATGAATGCGGCAAAGCTGCAACCGCTGCTCGACATGCCGCGCAGTGGGGTGCTGCCGGTGAGCATCTTCATAAACCGTGAGGGCTTCGCCCCAACGGCGTTCGCTCTCCAGCCGTTGGCCGCGGTTGAGCAACTCGGCAAGCTCAGCTTCGCCCGTGCCCACGGTGGACGACGTGGCGGCCGTTTGCTGCGCCGCAAGTTGTGGAAGAAAACAAAAAGTGGCCAGGCAGCATGCCCAAGCGCCAAGCAAGACCCTAAATCGCATGGTGTTCACATCTCTTCGGGGGAGTGACAAACGATAACCGAAGCGTGCGCTACAGCCTTAGGCCCGGCGAGGGCGGCCAACTGCGGCATGAGGCAGGAACCGTGACGTACGGTATGGTATGTCTAAAAACAAAAAAACCTGCCGAAAAACGGGTCCAGGATTCCGGCTGAATTAGTATAGGCCACGAATCGCCCCTCGTCAAAAGCCCACCACAAAAAGAGTGGCCTGATTCGCGGCAAAGCCGGCAAAAACGCCGCAAACGATTCGTCGCGCGCCGCATACAGCGAATCTGCCGAACGTGACGCGCGCCGCCCACGCGCTTTTGCATGACTCTTGGCACGGAGTATCTCCTGGAATGGAATACGGGATGCGCGGGCCATCGCAAACGCGATATCCGCAACGAAGGCAGCGACCGCCCTGAAAAAACAGCCGTTACTGGTTTTGCCGCGCGTGAATTCGCCAGGGGAACATCGCGGCCGATTCGATCGGCCGGCGCGTTTTACCGGGCAAGAAAGCCGACGTTGTTCGTCGGCGGCCAAATCCCTGGCGAGCGGCTCAACATCCCTACTACGCCGCGGCCGGCGCGGCGGTTCGGCCGGTTCGGCACCGGCACGAACAAAAATCATGGAGTGCGGCGATTCATCGCCGCTTTTCTTTGTCGCGGAGCGACCTTTGCCTCTGCGAGTCTATCCGAAAACACCCGGAGGATGGCCTTCCCAGGCCGTCCCGTTACCGCGCGCTGGCTACTGGACGGGCCAGGAGGCCCATCCTCCGGGGCACCGATTGTTTCATTCCTGCCCGCGTGTGGTATAGCACTGCAATTCAGACGTAAGCGCCAAGACGCGGCAGACCTCCAGCGCGCTGGAGGTCTCCACCAAAGAGTCAGCCTAGCTCTGTCGTGCCAAATCATATTACACTATAGTGAGGGGAATTCATTGACTTGACGTTTCTATTGGGGCGATTCGTAATGACTGCGACAGCCGTTGAATTCGACGCCTACCATCAATGGTTGGGCATTGCGCCAAAAGACCAGCCGCCGCACCATTACCGGCTGCTCTCGATCGATCTCTTTGAAGACAACGACGATGTAATCTCCAACGCCGCCGATCGACAAATGGCTCACGTGCGCACCTTTCAGACCGGACGCCACAGCCAGAAGTCGCAGCTATTGCTCAACGAATTGGCGGCCGCGCGCGTCTGCCTGCTCGATGCGACCAAAAAGACCGACTATGACCGACGCTTGAATTTGAAGCTGCAGGCGGCACAAACCGCCGCGCAGACCACGGCCGCGGGCGGCGCGGGGGTCGACACGCCGTTGGGCGAATACGAGTTGCTGGAACGAATCGGAAGGGGCACGATCGGTGAGGTATTTAAGGCCGTTCATCGCCGCCTGCGCCGCATTGTGGCCATTAAAGTCGTCAACGCCGCCACCACCTCCAGCGAGGCGCTCAAGCGGTTTGAGCGTGAGGTCAAAATCGCCGGCCTGCTGAGCCACCCGAACATCGTCGCGGCCCTCGACGCCGACGAGGCCGGCGGCCGCCAATTCCTGGTCACCGAATATGTGCCGGGACAAGATTTGGCCGCCATTTTGCAGCAATACGGGCCGCTGCCCGTTGAGCAGGTCATTGACATCGGCATTCAGGCGGCGCGCGGCTTGGCGCACGCGCATGCCCACGGCGTGGTGCATCGCAACATCAGGCCGGGCAACCTATTGCTTGGCCTCGACGGCGTGGTCAAGATACTCGATATGGGCTTGGCGCGTTACGACGATGAAAGCGGTCAGCTCACGCAAGCGGGCCAGGCTATGGGCACCGTCGATTATATGTCGCCGGAGCAAGCTGGCGATGCCCGGCAGGCCGATGGGCGATCGGATATTTATAGTTTGGGCTACACCATATATCGCCTGCTGACCGGGCAAGTGCCATACACGGCCAAGAACGCGGTGATGAAAGCCATCGCTCATTCCCGAGCGCCGGTTCCGTCCTTGCGAGCGTTGCGGCCTGACGTATCCGCTGCGCTGGAGGCGGTTTATCAGCGCATGGTGGCCAAACAGCCGGCCGATCGGTTTCAGACGATGCCTGAAGTCGCGGCGGCGCTGGAAGCATGCCGTGCGGGCCGCGCGCCGCCGGTGGCGCAGGCGATCTCCCTGCCGCCATCCGCAGCGCCTGTCGTTCCGGCCGCACGAAAACCAATGACGCGTCCGCCGCGGCGTCGCAACGACACAATGACCATCTTGGCCATTGGCGCCGCGCTGGTGATCGTGGTGGGCGGCCTGTTGGCGCTGTGGTTGATATAACGAATAAATCAATATGAACGCACTCGTCACCGGCGCCAACGGCTTTCTTGGACAGTACATCGTCGAGCAACTTCTCGCGCGCGGCGACCGCGTGCGGGCCTATTGCCGCCGGCCATCGGCCAGTCTCGACGCGCTGGGGGCGCAAACCGTGCTTGGCGACGTTCGCGATCGAGCCGCCACGGTGGCGGCCTGCGAGAACGTCGACACGGTGTTTCACGTCGCCGCCAGCGCCGGCATCTGGGGGCCGTGGCAGCTCTACTATGAAACCAATACGCTGGGCACGCGGCACGTCATTGAGGGCTGCCTGCGGCATCAGGTCGCGCGGCTGGTTTACACCAGCAGTCCCAGTGTCACCTTCGATGGCCACGAGCAATGCGGCATCGACGAAACGGCGCCTTATCCGCGCCGCTGGCTCTGCCATTATCCGCACTCCAAGGCCCTGGCCGAGCAAGAGGTGTTGGCGGCCAACGCTCGACAAGGATTGCTCACCTGCGCACTGCGGCCGCATTTGATCTGGGGACCGCGAGATCAACATCTTGTGCCACGCATCGTCAGGCGCGCGCGCCAGGGACGGCTGATGCGAGTTGGCAATGGCGAAAACCTGATCGACATGGTGTACGTCGAGAACGCGGCCTGGGCGCACCTGCTGGCGGCGGAGAAGCTCGTACACGGCTCGCCGGTGGCGGGCAGCGCTTATTTCATCAGCCAAGGGGAACCGGTCAATTGTTGGCAATGGATTGACGAATTGCTCGCCCTGGCCGGCGCCGCCCCGGTGCGACGCGCCATTTCGACCAATACGGCTTATTCCATCGGCGCCGTGCTGGAAGCGGCGCACCGGCTCCGCCGCGCGCACGGCGAGCCGCTCATGACTCGTTTTCTGGCGCTGCAGCTCGGCAAATCGCACTATTTCAACATCGACCGCGCCCGGCGAGATTTTGGCTATCAGCCGCGCATCTCCACCGCCGAAGGCATGCGGCGGCTGACCGACTGCGGATTTTAGTGCCTTGTCCACGCTAAGCTTTCGGGCGCCGTGGGGCGGTCGCCGTGTAGGATGGGCTTCCTAGCCCGTCACCAAGCGACGGTGACGGGCCAGGAGGCCCATCCTCCAGTCGCGTCGAACCGGAAGATTAAATCTGGAATAGGCACAAGCTATTTTATATTGCGGCCAAACAATCGCTCGACGTATCGAACGATGGCTGCGCCGTGTTCCGCGGCAGCAGGCAGGAAACGATGGTGCCGCGCGGTTGGTTGGGCGCGATTTCAAACTTGGCGCCGATCAAGTCGGCCCGGTAGCGCATGATCCGCAGCCCGCTGCCGGAGGTTTCATCCAGTCGATCGGCGAAGCCCCGGCCGTCGTCGGCGATGGTCAGCCTGACGAAGTCGCCCGTCGAACTCAGCGTGATCACGATTCGATCGGCGGCCGCGTGCCGCAAGGCATTGCTCACCGCCTCCTGGCTGAGACGAAAAAGTTGCGTGGCGACCTGGTTGTCGGCGATCGAGACGGGATCATCGCAGCGGAATTCGCACACCACGCCGCTCAGTTCATCCGTCCGCGCGGCGAGGTCCGACAAGGCGGCCATTAAACCGTCGGCATCGACCACGACGGGCACAAGTCCTTTGGCGAGCAGCCGCACATGGTCGAGCGCTTGTTCCAGCCCCTTAACCACCTTGGCGGCCACGGCCGCCTGCGGCAGCTCGAGTGCCCGCAAATCTTCATGCAGGTCGGCGGCGAGCATGGTCAGGCCGGTTAATTCCTGGCCGGTGCCGTCGTGCAGGTCTTGCCCCAGTCGTTGTTGCTCGCGCGAGGCGATCTCCAAAACTTCGCGTTGCAGCAGCTTTTGTTGCGTGATGTCGCGAGAAATGCGGGCGGCGCCGATCACCGTTCCGTTGGCATCGCGAATGGGAGAAACGGAAATCGACAGCAGAATCATTTCGCCGTCCTTTCGCAGACGCTGCGACTCAAACGGCTTGATGCGTTCGCCCTGGGCGACCTTGATCAGGTTTTGCCGCACTTCGTCCACCGCTTCCGTCGGGCAAATCATGAAGATCCGCCGGCCGATGGCTTCGGCGGCGCCATAGCCATATACTCGCTCGGCGCCGGCGTTCCAAGTGACAATCGTGCCGTCAAGCATTTCACCCACAATCGCGTCGTCCGACGATTCGACGATGGCCGCCAGACGGCGCAAAGCGTCTTCGGCCCGTTCGCGTTGACGGCATTCGCGGCGGAAGAGGAAATAGGCCAGTGCGACCGTGGCGATACCCAGCAGCATATCGACGACGTCGGTCAGCGTGGCCACGCGAACCGTGCGCTCGGACTCGCCCGTCCATTTCACGAGCAAGCGGCGTTGATGGCCCTGCATCTTGTCGACCAGCCCGCGCATGTCTTTCATCAACCGTCGTCCGTTGTGAGTCAAAACGTCGTCGCGCGCGGCGTCCAGGCCGGCGTTCTGCCGCAGGGCGATGGCCACGCTCAGTTCATCGACGCGCGCATCGACATCCGCCCGCAAAGAGTTGAGCGCCGCGTGCCAGTTGGCCTGATTGCTGAGCAGCTTTGCCAGGCGGTCGAAGATGCTCGCCACCCGATCGATAGCGGCATGATAGCGGTGCAGATAGGCGTCGTCGCCGGTGATGAGAAAACCGCGTTCGGCGGCCTCGGCGCCCGTGACGGTGGTCAGCACTTCCTCCAACGCGGTCAACACGGTTTGCGCGCGCACGACTTGCGCGTCGTTGTCGGCCAACCGCCGCCGGTTATATTCAGAAACCGAGGCGTTCGCCAGAAAAAAGCAGACCACCAGCGCCAGACCGGTGGTTGTCGCTTTAGGCCATAAGGACGCTCGTCGCGGGGATTGGGTCATGTTAGCGGTTCTCCAACGCCCACTGTACGGCGTGCCTCGTCAACTCGACCGCGTTTTTGATCTCGAGCTTTTGTTTGATATTCTCGCGATGCGTGTCGATGGTCCGCTGGCTGACGTCAAGCTGATCGGCGATCTCGCGGCTGGTCAGGCCGCGGCCGATCATCTCGAAGATTTCCACTTCGCGATCGGAAAGCCGTGCCACGGGCGAACCCGATTCGGAATGTTTTTTGGAGCCGACGGAACGCGCCAGCATGCGGTTGGTCATCTGTTCGCTGAGATACAACCGGCCGTCGAGAACGGTGCGAATGGCGCGAATGATGGTGCGGCTGGCGTCGTGCTTGTTCACGTAGCCCGCGGCGCCGGCGCGCAGAGCGCGTTCGGCGAAGAGGGTTTCGTCGTGCATGCTCAGCGCCAGCACTTTCAGGCCCTCGTATTGCTCGACGAGCTCTTTGATCAGGCTGATGCCGTTGCCGTCTTTAAGCGTCAGGTCGACGATGGCGACACATGGCTTGGTGGCCCGTGCCAATTCCCGCGCTTCGGCGATGCCGCTGGCTTCGCCGCAGACGCTGAAATCGTGTTGTTTGGAGAGCAGCGTGATCAGCCCTTCGCGCACGAGAGGGTGATCGTCCACGATCAAGACATTGCTGGCCATGCGAATCTAACTCCATGATTGCACTAAGAAACATGGCGATTCTAACCTATTCTGACGCCGCTGTCTTACGAAAAACACCTAAGAGCGCCTAACAAAACTGCCGCATTCTCGGAGGATGGGCCTCCTGGCCCGTCACGATTTACGGTGACGGGCTAGGAAGCCCATCCTCCAGTCACGGCCGTTTTCCGTTTTGTTAGGCGCTCTAAAGCCTTACTGATCGATCCTCCGGCGCCCATTCAGCGCGGCAAGGCGGCCAGCCAGTTCTTGCTGGGAAATATCTCGTATGAGGAACCGCTTTTGAGCCGCGGTCTGGCCGGCCAGCAACTCGATTTGCGACCTTTTCAATCCCAGTTCGCGCGCCAGCACCTCGATGATGGCCTTGTTGGCCTTCCCTTTCTCGGGCGCTTGCGTCACCGAGACGCGCATAAGACCGTCGTCGCCTGCGCGCAATTCGTTGCGTCTGGCGCCCGCATGTGCCCGTACCGGCAAGATGACGCCGTTCTCATGCGCGGATAACTGAATGTCCATGATTCAGGTGAACTGGCAACGAGTTATCGTGGCCGTCAAAGTATCGCCATTGATCACGCTCGACAAGCGAAGCCGATCGCCGCGCGGGCGAACAGCGCCGCCGTCATTGCGGCGCTCCGCATGAAAGGGGCGTGAGTGGTCAGCCGAACAACGGCAAGACATGCCCCTCGCTGATCGGTACCGTGCGGCCAAAGTTATCGGCCAGGCGGGTTTCGGGCGAAATGCCCAAAGCATGAAAAAGGGTGGCGTGCAAATCGGCGGGGCCGCAGG